>DATMMN010000183.1:0-13539 GCA_035569675.1 Acidimicrobiales bacterium
CTCGGCGTCCGTGCTGAAGATGACCAGGTGCGCGCCGAAGATCATCGGTGCATCATGCCCGATCCCGTATTGCCCGGACCCGATCGTCGGATGCCACCTCGTGCAACATCCAGACGTTGGGCTCCCAGTAGCGGCCGAAGCCGCCGGTGACCGTCAACGGCGCCAGTCCGCCTGGAAAGACATACGTTCCATCACGATGGAATCGACTGCCCGTCCAGTCTTCCCAGTCCAACACCGGTGCCGAGAACTCCATCGACCTCGGCTCGGGACGAAGGACCCTGGCTCCAAGACGGAAGTGAAGCCGAATCCACGGATCGAATGGGAGCCCGTCACGGCGCGCCCAACGCGCGTAGTCAACAACGGAGTGGAGGGGAAAACGGTCCTTCCACATCGGACGAACGGGTGCCACGAGCGGCGCCAAGCCAGACCGCCGGGCCATGGCCGCCATCGTGGTGAGCACGAGCGCGCTCAGTCCGCTCCTCTGGAACGCGGCGCACACTTCGGCCGACAGCGCCGACAATGTCGTGGGGGTGCGAGCATCCCGCACGGCCTGCACCCCGACGGCGTCGATCCCGTCGGGGAGATGCTCGAGGGTGCCATCCCACCAAAACGGGATCGTGCGGGCCCGCGCGACCAGTGTGCCCGACCGGCTGTCGGCGAACAGAGCCTGAAGGTGGGCAAATCTGGGGACAAGGGCCCCGAAGTACTCGGCGGCGTGCGTACCGTGGAGGTTGTACTCGGGCCACAGCCCTTCGAACGTGCGCTCGTTCCGTGCGCGCTCCCAAAGGTCCGGCCGCTCCTCCGCCGTAAAGACCTCGAGCCACGGCGGCGCTCCGTGCGGTGCCTCCATCGGGTCATGCTCGCAGACCCGGCGGGGATGTCCCCTATGGCCCGGGCTCGACCAACAGGTCCAAGTAGGCGGCGCCGGTGTCGGGTACCGGGCCCTGGCCCCAGCACTCGACGGGAAACGACACCATGATCATCGAGTACAGCAAGTGCATGAGGTTCACCCCGTCCTCGGGCATGTTGTCGAGGGGGAACGTGTCGCAGTACGCCATTGCCTCCTCGAAACGAGGCGTGATGGCGTCGTAGAAGGCCTGCATCTCGTCCATCGGCACAGCCAGGCGCTGCGCAAATCGCTCGCTCTCGGTCGGCAGGCACCAGGTGGAGGCAAAGGGCTCGAGGTCGGCGAACTCGGCCGGCAGCATCGGGGCGGTCATCGGATCAGACCCCCGCCTCTTCGAGCTTCTTGTACTCGTCCACCCACTCCCCGACCACCTTGTGGAGGTGACGGCACAGGACTTCTTGGTCGTTCAGCGGGAAGCGTTCCAGCACGCGCGACTCGAGCATTGTCTGCGTGGCCTCCAGCGTGTTGGCGTCCTGGAGCCCGTACTCCTTGAACGACACTGCGGCGAGCTCGTGCGCCACCCGCTCACGCGGCGTCTTGGCCGGCACGAAGTACAGGGTGCCCTCGAAGACGTGGGACCCTTGACCGGTCGGCCAGTAGTGGTAGGTGAGGTACCACTCCTGACCCCAGACCAGGATGGTGAAGTTCGGGAAGATCTGCCACGAGTCGAGACCCCACGGATCGCAACCCGCAGGGTTGATGCCCGCCGCCTTCTGGTCATAGGCGAGGTCCGGCTTGTCCCAGGGCCCGAAGAGGCCGCTGCGGGTGATCCGCTCCATCGGCTTGAGCATGTTGTCCGGCAGGGTCCACGGGTGGATGCCGGCCGTGCTCACGAGACGGTGCGGTCCCGAGATCGTGTACGCCGGCGCCTCGAAGCCCGCCTGTTGCGCGGCGGACGACCAGTCCGGTGGCGTCTGCTTCGCGTGCAAAACGGGCGCGTGGTAGAACTCCTGAAAGGCGTCCATATACAGCTTCCAGTTCGCGTTCACGGTCCCGCGGTAGAACCACCGCTCGGTCAGTTGATCGAACGGGTAGTTCTCGAGCTTCGTCACCTCCGGTCCGAGGAAGTCCACTAGGCTCTGCTCCGGTTGCCTGGACAGGTTGACGAAGATGAACCCGGCCCACACCTCGCAGTGGACCGGCACCAAGCCGTAGTCGGCCTTGTCGAGGTCGAAGAACTCCTGCTCCTGTTGGACGAAGTTGCAGGCGCCGTCGAGGTCGTAGCGCCAGCCGTGGTATTTGCAGACGAATTGGCGGGAGACGCCGCTCGTCTCCTCGTTGGGGTAGTCGCGCCACACGAGCTTGTTGCCGCGGTGGCGGCACACGTTGTAGAAGGCGCGCACCTCGTCGTCTGTGCCACGCACGATCACTACCGAGGTGCGGGCCACCGCAAGTTCCTTCGTGAAGTAGCTCCCCTTGCGGGGAAGCTGCTCGACCCGGCCGACGTTCAGCCAGGCGCGCTTGAAGACGGCCTCACGCTCGAGCTCGTAGAACTCAGGGGAGATGGAGTCCTCATAGGAGATGGGCTCGGTGCCGAGCTGGAAGTGCTCCGTCCAGCTCCCCTCCGGTGGCTTGGGCCAACGTGCCATGCGCGGGTCCTCTCGTCGCGGCCTTCGGTGACGAAGTTGAGGATAGCACGGCTCTCACGAGGTGAGAAGGGCGTTTCCGCAGATCGCTCCCTCCCCTCCGGAGCAGGTCAGGAGGCCGGATCGGCTCCTTCGGTCCCCGCCAGCTCGGCCTTGTGCAGTGTGTTGGCGGCCAACCGCATGTGCGCAGCATCGACGAGGCGGCCGTCTCGCCCGATCGCCCCGACTCCTCCCGCTTCCGCTTCTCGGTAGGCCGCTATGGAGGCGCGGGCGTCCGCCACCTCGGCAGGAGTGGGCGAGAAGACCTCGTTCGCGATCGGGACCTGGCTGGGATGGATGGCCCACTTGCCGTCGAAGCCGAGGGCACTCGCAGCCGCGGCCGACCGTCGGTAGCCCTCCGCGTCCACGTAGTCCGGGTACGGCGCGTCGATCGCATCGACCAGGCCGGCCCGCGCGGCAGTGAGGACCTGGGCGCGGGCGTAGTGCCAGAAGTCGCCCGGGTAGTCCACGACCGGATCGAAGTTGCCGTCGACCCGCGCGTGCAGCGACGCCGAGAGGTCGCCTGCTCCGAAAATGAGCGCCTCGAGGCGGTCGCTCGACTGCGCGATCTCGAGCGCGCGAGCCAACCCCTCGGCGTCTTCGATCAAGACCTCGAGGCCGATGCGCTTCGACAGCCCGAGCTTGGTCTCGAGCTGGCCGAGCAGCACGTCCACCCACCAGACGTCGCGGGCCGACCGGACCTTGGGCACGATCAGCACGTCGACACGCTCCCGGGCCCCGGTGACGATCTCGATGATGTCGCCGTGGCACCACGGCGTCTCGATCCCGTTGATCCGGACCGCCCGCACGGTGTGGCCCCAGTCGAGGCCCGTCAGCGCCCCGACCGCGATCTCCCGCGCCGACTCCTTCGCTGACGGCGCGCACGCGTCCTCGAGATCGAGGAAGACGAGATCGGCGCCGGCCGCCGGTGCCTTCTCGCACATGCGCTCGCTGCTGGCCGGGGTGGCCAGCTCGGAGCGACGGGCCCGGGGTGCGCGCACCGACGTCTCCTGTCCGCTGCTCAGATCGTCCCGGCCGCGCGCAACGCAGCCAGGCGCTCGTCGTTCACGCCGAGCAGCCCACCGTAGACCGCGTCGTTGTCGGCGCCGAGCGCTCGCCCGAGGTGCTCGATCACACCCGGCGTCTCGCTGAACTTTGCAACGGGCGCCTGCACCGTCATGTGCCCGAGGTCCGGATCCTCGACGTTCACGAAGGAGCCGCGCGCCCGAATGTGCTCGTCGGCGACCAACTGTTGCGCGTCGTAGACGGGTGCCGCAGCTACTTCGGCTAGTTCGAACCTGTCCATGACTTCGTCCAGCGTCCGGCTCTCGATCCAGCAGGCGACCAGAGCATCGATCTCGACGGCGCGCGCCTGGCGCTGGACGGGGTCGGCGTACCTTGCGTCGTCGACCATGTCGGGGCGGTCGATGGCCCGGAACACCCGCAGGGCGATGTTCGGTGACGCGCTCGAGATCGCCACCCACCTGCCGTCACTCGTTTGGTACGCGTTGCGCGGCGCGCTCGCCGGCAGAAGATTGCCGACGCGGCCCGGGATCTTCCCGAGGTGGCTGTAGGCCAGCGTCGACGTCTCGATGAGCCGGGCCAGCGGTTCGATCAGGTTGACGTCGATCAGTTGGCCGCCCGCTCCATGCACATCGCGGTGGTAGAGCGCCAGCATGACGGCGGCGGCGGCCGACTGCGATGCCACCCCGTCGGCGAGGAAGAACGGGGGCAGGGTCGGAGGTCCGTCGGGCTGGCCGGTCACGTGCGCGAAGCCGCTCATCGCCTCGGCCAGGGTGCCGAAGCCGGGGCGGTCGCTCTTGGGACCGCGCAACCCGTACCCGCTGATGTGCAACATCACCACCCGGGGATGCGCCGCATGCACCGACTCGTAGTCCAAACCCCACTTGGCCAGGGCGCTGGGCCGGTTGTTCGCCACGAAAACGTCGCTCACGTCGAGAAGCCGATGGAACAGGTTCTGGCCGTCGGTTTTGTGCAGGTCGAGGGTGATGCACTGCTTGTTGCGGCTCATGCTCTTCCAGAACAGGCCGACGCCGTCCTTCTGGTCGCCCCAGGTGCGCAACGGGTCGCCCACGTCTGGCTGTTCGACCTTGATCACCTCGGCGCCGAACTCGCCGAGCATCGTGGCGACCATCGGCCCGGCCGCCAGAGTCGCCGCGTCGATGACGCGGATGCCCCGGAGCGGGAGGTCGGGCTCAGGCACCCAGGGCCACCGCCGGGCGTTCGAGTCCGAGGTGTTCGCGCAGCGTCGTCCCTTCGTAGTGATCCCGGAAGACGCCCCGGCGCTGCAGCTCGGGCACGACCAGGCGGACTACGTCCTCGTAGGCACCGGGGCTGTGCGTGGCCGCGATGACGAACCCGTCGCAGGCACCGCTGTCGAACCACGCCTCCATCTGGTTGGCGATGTCCGGACCGGTGCCCACGAACCGGGGTCCCTGCAACAGCGTCGCGCGGTGGCCCGCCAGGTCGCCGAGCGTCACCGTGTCGCCGCCGATGTGCTTCTTGATGTTCTGCACCAGCCCCCGGATGCCAGAGACCGACTCGATCAACTCGTCGGTGATGGGCGCGTCGAGCTCGAGACCGGCGAAGTCGTAGTTCATCAGCTCGGAGAGCAGAGTGAGAGAGGCCATGGGGTCGACTAGGTCGTTCAGGAACATCTGCTCGCGTTCTTCTGCGTGGGCCTTCGACTCGCCGACGACCGTGTAGGCCATCGGGAGCATCTTGACCGATTGCGGGTCCCGGCCCCGCTCGCCGATTTTCTCTTTCTGGTCCTTGTAGTGGGAACGCGCGATGTCGGCGTCGGGATCGCCCGTGAAGATCAGCTCCGCCCAGCGCGCCGCGAACTCACGACCCCGTCCCGACGACCCCGCCTGGAGCAGGACCGGGCGCCCCTGCGGACAGCGCGGCACGGTCAGCGGGCCCCGTACGCTGAACCACTCGGCCTCATGGTCGAGCTCGTGCACCTTTGCGGGGTCGGCGAACAGCGGCGTCTCTCGGTCGAGCACGAGCGCGTCGTCCTCCCACGTGTCCCACAATCCCGTCGTCGCTTCGAGGAACTCGTCGGCCCGGTCGTAGCGGGCGTCGTGGGGGATCGCCTGCTTGAAGCCGTAGTTCTGCGCCTCGCTGTCGTTGACCGACGTGACGACGTTCCAGGCGGCACGCCCGCCCGACACGTGGTCGAGCGTCGCGAACGTGCGGGCCACGTGGTATGGCGTGTAGTACGTCGTGGAGTAGGTCGCGCCGAGTCCGATCCGGCTCGTGACCGCGGCGCAGATGCCAAGCACGATGCTCAAGTCGAGCTTCACGGGCCGCGCGCCGGTCCGGACCGCCTCGGCGACCGAGCCGCCATAGATCCCCGGCATCGCCAGACGATCGTCGAAGAACATGAGGTCGAAGCAGCCCTCTTCGAGCGTCCGGGCGAGCTTCTGGTAGTAGCCCGAAGTCAGGAAGCCGTGCTCGGTGGCCGGATGGCGCCACGACCCGGCGTAGACCGTGGCGTTCCCCGCCTGCATGAACCCGACCAGGGCCATCTGCCGCTTCTCGTTCGCCATGGGGCCCTCCCTGTTCAATCCGTCGCCGGCCCAACTTAATATGTAATATTTCAGATATCAAACTGATCAAGACGACCGTCCGGGCCCAGGCCGCCGACGAGCTGCGCGACCGGATCCTCACGGGGCGCCTGCGGCCGGGGGACCGTCTCGACCTCGACCAGCTCACCGCGGAGTTCGGCATCAGCCGCACCCCCATCCGCGAGGCGCTGCTCGAGCTGTCCTACGAGGGCCTTGTCGCGATCACCCCGCGCAGTGGCATGGCGGTGGTCGGGATCACGCCGGAGGACGCGGTCGACAACTTCGCCATCCTGGCCGCGCTCGCCGGCAAGGGGGCCGAGCTGGCGACCGCGCGCATCACGCCGGAAGAGCTTCGCGACCTGCGCGCCCTGGCCGCCGCGATCGGTGAGTCAGACGATGTGGTCGCGGCCAACCGTCACTTCCATCGCGCCATCAACCTGGCCGCGCGCTCGCCCCGGCTCCTCACCTACGTGCGTCAGGCCCAACGGGTCGTGCCCGGAAACTACTTCGAGCTGTTCCCCGAGCAGGAGCAGCGCAGCCGGCGCGAGCACGCCGCGCTGCTCGATGCCATGGAGCGCGGCGACGGGAGTGAAGCGCGTCTCTTGATGGAAGCGCATGTGCTCTCGGCGGGCGAGGCGCTCGGGACATGGCTGGCCAAGGCCGGTGAGGAGCCGCCCCGCCTTTAGTTCGGGTGCAGTCCGGCTTAGGTGAATTCGAGAACTGACGAATACGCGTCGTGATCCGCGACCGCAGCGCCGAGACGCTCCAGCATCACGGTGGTCACGGAGGGATGCACCTTGAGGGTGATGGCCCACAAGAAGAGCCCGTAGAGCATCCCCACGCCGATGCCCCGCCACGCGTCGCCCCAGCTCGGCAGCTCGCCGCCCTCGGCCTCGAGCCGCTGCAAATAGGAGGCAAGGAGCTCGCGCTCGGACTCGCGTCGATCGCCGACGGTCAGCGCGCAACCGAGGTGATAGCCGACGTCCACATACCAGGGCCCGCGCTGCACGAGCTGCCAGTCGACGAGGCAAGGGCGCCCGTCCGCGTCGAGGTACAGGTTGCCGACGTGGGCGTCGCCGTGCAGCAGGCACGGCGGATCGGCTGCGGCCAGGAGCGGGGGCAGCAGCGCGATGCGCTCCATGAGGAGTTCGGGGTCCCGCACAGCGTCGGGCACCCGCGCACCGATCGGCCCTTCGAAGTTCCCCTTGATCTCCTTCAGACCGCGGGCGCGCATGGTCACATCGAGCCTCGGGACCAACCACGGCTTCTGCAGATTGGCCGATGCCCACGAGCGGCCGTGCAGGACAGCCAGCTGGTCGAGGCTCTGAGCGACCTGATCGGGTGCATACGGGCTGAGAGCGTCGAGGAATACGGCGCCACCGGCGAGCACGTCCTCGGTGATGACGACACCGTGCCGCGTGACGGGGTCGACGTCCGCGTACACACACGGCAACGTCCGGATCCCGACGCCTGCTGAGAGTTCCCGGTAGAACAAGACCTCGGGTTCCCCGGCGGAACGGCTCAGGACCGCGGCGTCGGAACAGTCGGCGAAGTACCCCTTGATGCAGAGATGCGCCGGGAGGCCCGGCGGCAGCCCGTCGTCGCAGTGGATCCGAAACCGGGCGTTGGTGGAGACCCGCGCAATTACTTCTCCCTTGTCCACCTGGGTCACGCGTATCCCCGGAAACCGTTCGCCCAGTACGGCGGTGAGCCACTCCGGCGAGAGCGCGTCGGAGAGGAGGTCGGGAACTACCACGGAAGGATGCGATGGTGTCGCGTTCCCTACCACCGAGGTCCACCCAGACCAGAGAGGCAGAATTGCCAGAGCCGCTCTGCGACTTCTTCGGACGACCGCTCCACCTCGGCGAACGCGTAGTGGTGGAACACGGCCATGACGAGCTGCGTAATGTGCCACGCGTCGCTCTCGGGGTCCGAGCTCCGGAGCGACCCCGCCCGCACCGCGTTCTCGATTTCCTCGGCCAGCAGGTCGCTGAACGGGCTGATCGCAACGGCGATCTCCGCCGGATACTCCTGCTGGAGCCGCCAGTGCTCGCTCGTGATGAAGCGCGGCGCCGTGACCTCTGCACTGTCGCTGTCCGGAGGCCGCGCCGCGATGGTCACGCAAAAACGGAGGCGCTCGATCGGGTCCTTCATCTCGGCGACCTGGCTGCGCAGGCCATCGCAGAACTCCGAGATCAGGTCCTCGAAGACCGCCAGCAGCAGCTGGTCCTTGCTGGCGAAGTAACGGTAGAAGGTCTGCAGCGCGACGCCGGCTTCCTTCACGAGCTCTTGCGTCGTGAAGGACGTCCCTTTCGCCGCCAGGAGGCGCCGGGCGGCGAGCACGATGGCCTGCGCCTGCTCCATCCCACGGTTCCGTGATCGCTGGACCATCGGGGAACGCTCGACGGCGCGCTCAACCCATGTCATCGGGAGCCATCACCCCTATCGATCTCGTTACGGTTCGGCACTGTAAACCACGACCCCCCCGAGGTGTGGCGACGAATGGCAGGCGAGTGCCACCGACGCGTCTGCGCGTTGTCGTGCGCCCGCCCGCTGCGAGAGCTGGAGGTAGCACTCGAGCATCTGCGGCACACCGTGCATGCGGCCGTTCCCCAGCGCACCACCACCCGAAAGAACGGGCAATGCTCCGGCACGGTCGCTGTCGATGCCACCGTCGCGCACGAACCGATGGGCCTCGCCGACCGGACAGAACCCGAGGCTCTCCATCCAGAGGTAGACGAACGGCGAGAACCCGTCGTACACCTGTGGCAGGTCGACGTCGCCGGGACCGATCCCGGTCGCTTCCCAGAGGCGTCGCGCCGTCTCGGCCCCCACTTCCATGATGTCGTCGAGGGGCCAATGCAGCGGCAGCCGCCGCCGGACGGGGAACCCGCTGGCAAACCCGGATACGTAGACGGGCCGATGGGGGAGATCCCTGGCCCGCTCGGCCGAGGTGAACACGAAGGCGGCGACGCCGTCGACCGGGATGTCGCAGTCGAAACGGCAAATGGGGTCGTTGATCATTGGCGCCCCCAGGTACTCCTCGGTCGTCAGCGGCTTCTCGTACCAGTGCGACCACGGGATGCGAGAACCGTTCTTCCGGGCCTCTTCGACGACCACGGCCATGGCCTCGCGCTCGGCACCGAAGCGCTGCAGGTACTCGTTGTACGCCAACGCAATCATGGCGACCGGACCGAAGAAACCTTGTGGTGCCGTCCACTGCTGATCCCCCCGCGCTTCGATCATCGGGTTGCCGTGGTAACTGCCCTGGGGATTGTGGAGCGCCCGGTGCACGAGCACGTAGTCGGCGGCGCCGCTCGCCACAGCGTTCACCGCCATCGCCACTGCGCCGGGAAGCTGGCCCATGCCCTGGAACCCCGCGGCGTACCGAGGATTGACGCCCAAGTGCTCGGCCAGCCAGTTGGCCGACACGAGGCTCGTGCCATCGCTGAGCGCGTGCGCGCCCGAAGTGGGAAAGAGAGTGGCCGTGACGAATCCGTCGACCTCGTCGACCCTCAACCCGGCGTCGCCGATGGCCCGACGCGCCGTCTCGAGGGTGAGGGCGCCGAGCGAGCACCCGGCGTGGCGCGTGATCGGGCTCTGCGCGTACCCGGCGATGGCCACCCGGTTGCGGGCCTCGAAAGTCCGTGGCACTCAGCCCTCTCCGGCGGGCGCGAGCTCGAACGCCGGCACCGCCAGACCGGGACCGAGGTCCTCGAACGCGAGCGTGACGGACCGGCCGGTCCGGAGCGGTGCTCCAGGCCCGTCGAGCAGCCGGCCGATCAGGCGGATGCCCGGCGCGGCCGCCAGCTCCACGTCGACGAGAACGAACGGGACGTCGTCGTCGAAGCCCGGGAGGAAGGACTGGCGCATGACCGTCCACGACCGCACGGTCCCGGCGCCGTCCACCTCGACGAATTCGAAACCCGGGTCTGCGCTCCCGCACCCGCGACACACGGCGTCGGGTGGGTGGGTGAAGGCGCCGCAGCGCGCACAGCGGGCGAGAGTGAGGACGTGGCGGCCCGCCGCCTCCCAGAAGGGTGCGGAGACCTCGTCCGGCACGGGCACCGGACGTGTGATCCCCGTCACGGGACGACCCCGGCGTCCTTGAGCGCGGCGATGGCGTCCCAGTCGTAGCCGAGCTCGAGCAGCAGCGTCTCGGTGTGCTCGCTGTGTTCGGGGGCGCGGCGAAGATCGGGCGGCCGCTCGTCGAACTGCACAGGGACGGCCGGCAGTCGATACGTGGCCTCTCCGTCGGCCACTTCGCCGATGTACCCGTTCGCGAGCACCTGGGGATCGTCGAGGATCTCGAGGACTGACTGCACCGGTGCCCACGGGGCGTCGAGTTGCGAGAGCAGGGACTTCCACTGGTCGTAGGTGCGCTTGGCGAACTCCTCGTCGAGGATGGCCACGCACTCAGCGCCGTTGGCGCGGCGTGTCGCGATATCGGCAAAGCGGGCGTCGGCGGCCAGATCGTCGCGACCGATCAGACGGCAAAAGTCCCCCCAGTAGCGGTCGGCCTCGAGGAACACGAGCTGGATGTGCCGGCCGTCCTTGGTCCGGTACATACCCACGAGGGGGTTCACCAGCGGCCCGCGCCCGCTGGGGGCGGCCGGTGCGTCGCCACCGAGCGCGGCGAGGACATCCGAGGACAACGTCCACATCGCCGTCGCGAGCAACGACACGTCGACGACCGAGCCTTTGCCGGTTCGCTCACGCTTGAGCAACGCGGCCGACACGCCGAAGGCGAGGGACATTGCGCCGTTGCGATCCCCCATCGCACCCCGCTGGTTGATCGGATAGTCGCGGTCCGGCGGGGTCAGGACGTTGGCCAGTCCCCCCCGAGCCCAGAACGCGGACGCGTCATAGCCGGCCCGGTCGGCGTCGGGGCCCCGGACGCCGTAGCCATGACCGCGCGCGTAGACGAGACGCGGATAGCGCTCCGCCACCGACGCGGCGTCGAGGCCCAGGCGCTCGAGGGCGCCGGGGCGCAGGCTCGTCAGGAGGACGTCGGCCGATTCGAGGAGCCGGTCCAGAACGGCCCGGCCGTCGTCGTGCTGCACGTTGAGCGCGAGCGACTTCTTGCCCGCGTTGGCCAACGCCATCGAGAGGTTCACCCCGTGACGCTCGCTCCCGATGCCCTGCGTGGCCAATCCTCGGTAAGGATCGCCGCGCGTCGGCTCGATGTGGATGACGTCGGCACCCCAGGCGGCGAGGAGTGCTCCGGCCACGGGCACGAAGACCCACTGCGCCAGCTCGACGACGCGCACGCCGGCGAAGGGCTTGTCCTGTGTATCGGACACCTCATCCACCTCGCGCGTCCACGAGCCGCCCGCGGTTCACCTTGGTCGCTTCGCTGCGGGGGATGGCGTCGACGAACTCGACGGTCTTCGGCACCTTGTAGGCGGCCAGTCGGCCCTTGGCGTAGGCGATGATCTCGTCGGTCGTCGGCAGGGTAGCGGGGTCGCGGGCCTCCACGATGGCGTGCACCCGTCTGCCCCACTCCGGGTCCTGGAGGCCGATGACGACCACGTCGGCGATCTCGGGGTGATCGCTGAGCGCAGCCTCGACTTCGGCGGGGAACACGTTGGCGCCTCCAGTAATGATGAGGTCGACGCGCCGGTCCACGAGGTAGAGGAAACCGTCGTCGTCGAGGTAGCCGACGTCGCCTCCGGTCTGGAACCCGTCGTCGGTGGACTGGAGGGGCGGCTCGTCGCCCAGGTAGCGCGACCCGCCGTAGGACGGCGAGCGCAGGTAGATCTCGCCGACCTGGCCCGTCGGGAGATCGCGTCGGTCGCCGTCCAGGATGCGCACCTCGGTGCCGCGCATACCCTTGCCGACGGTGCCGGGGTGGCGCATCCAGTCGTCGCCCCGGACGGCGGTGATGCCGATGCCCTCGGTCATCCCGTAAGCCATGAAGATCTTCTCGGCGCCGATGAGGCCGGCCCAGCGGTGCACGAGAGACGGCGGCATCGGGGCAGCGCCCTGGGTGATCCAGACGAGGCTCGAGAGGTCACGGTCGTCGATACCGGGCACGTCCGCCATCCGCTGCAGCATCGTCGGGGTCGCGGTGAAGGTGGTGATCCGGTGGCGCTCGATGACCTCGAGGGCGCGTCGGGCATCGAACTTCTCCATGACGAACAGAGGGTCGCGCATCAGCAGACTGTTGAACGTCGAGAAGGCGTTGACGTGGTACATGGGTGCCAGCACCAGGATCCGCTGCGGCCGCGGGATCGGTGCCCACTCCTCGGCGAAGGGCGTGCTGTAAGCGGGGTTGAACTCGGCCGGCGAGTTGCTCATGATCACTTTCGGCGTGCCCGTCGAGCCGCTGCTGCAGATGCCGTGCATCTGCGGCGAGACGACATCGGGCAGCGCGGGCAGGTCGGCGGCGTCCGTCGCGTCGATCCAGTCGAGGTCTTCCGGGCCGAGGTAGATGCGAGGCTCGATCACGGCGCGTACCCGTTTCAGCTCCCAGTCGGGCAGGTCCCAGCGCGCGGGCACCGGCACGGCGCCCAGCTTCCAGGCGGCGAAGACACCGATGACGAACTGGGGCGAGTTGCGCAGGCCGATGCCGAGCCGGTCGCCGAATCCGAGGCCTCGTTCCGCGAGGGCGCCGGCCAGCTGGCTGGAGCGCCGGTCGAGCCAGACCCAGGTGAAAGCAGGTTCCTGTCCGTCCACCGCAATGTGCCAGTAGGCCAGGTCGTCGGGGCACTCGAGGGCGACGTGGTGCAGCCGGGAGGCGTGACTCCCCGGCGTCTCGGCCGTGGCAGCAGGGACGGGGTCGGTCATCAGCGAGGGGTCAGGACGACGACCGGAATCTCGCGCTCGGTTCGCGTCTGGTACACGTCGTAGTTAGGCCACTGCGCGGTAACGATCTCCCACAGCCGCGGCTTCTCCTCCTCGGTGGCCGTGCTGGCGCGCACGTCCAGGTGTTCGCCCCGCACCTGGACGTGAGCCTCCGCGTTCGCCGTCAGGTTCTTGTACCAGTTCGGATGCTGTGGGGCGCCGCCCATTGAGGCCACGACGAGGTAGTCGTCGCCGTCACGGGCAAAGATGAGCGGCGTGGTGCGCGGCTGTCCCGTCGTGCGCCCGGTCGTCGTCAGGAGGAGGGTGGTCGCACCGTTCCAGATGTACCCGACTTCGCCGTCGGTTTCCTGATACCGCCGGACGTGCTCCTCACCGAGGAGGGTGATGTCGGGCTGCTGGTAGGACGCGTCGGTCACCGCTCGTTCACCCGAAGACTACGGGAATCGCTGACGCCCCCCGCTCGTAGAAACCGACGTAGCGCGGCGGGGCCTGATCGGGATCGAGTCGCAGCTCGGGCAACCGGTCCAGCAGCGCTCCGATGCTCACGAGCATCTCGGCTCTCGCCACGTGCATGCCAAGGCAGATGTGCGGTCCGTTACCGAAGGACAGG
>DATMMN010000184.1:0-11097 GCA_035569675.1 Acidimicrobiales bacterium
CCTGTCCGCAACAAACCGCCGGAGGGATAGAACACCGAGGCACCGATGGGCGCGCCCTCCTCGGCCAGCTGCGCGGCCAGGCACTCGGTGAGCACGCTCACCGCCGCCTTGCTGGCGGCGTAGACCGAGGCGGACGGCAACGGCGAGATCGGGCCGTCGGACGAGGACGTGTTCACGACGTGTCCCTCCTCGCCCGACTCGAGCATGCGGGGCACGAAGGTGAGGACGCCGTTGACCACGCCCGTCACGTTGACGCCGAACACCCAGGCCCAGTCGTTCGGGGTCGTCTGCCAGACCTTGGCGCTGGGTGCGCCGACGCCGGCGTTGTTGCACAGGACATGGCAGGCGCCGAAGCCGTCGTAGACGGCATGGGCCAAGGAAGCCACCGACTCGCCGCTCGTCACGTCCGTGCGGTGCACGAGCACCCGGGCGTCTCCGGCGAACTCCTGCGCCACCCCCTCGAGCGCCGCCGCATCGACGTCCGCCACGGCGACTCGCATGCCCTCCCCCAGGAAGGCCCGCACCAGGGCCAAACCGATGCCGCTGGCGCCGCCGGTCACCACGGCCACCTTGTCCTGCAGGTCTTCCATCGCGCTCTCCCCTTCTTGACAGTCAAAGCCGGAGCAGTTTTGATAATAGGTACGGAAATATGCGGAAGGCAATGCCGCCGCCGCAGCCGGGCCACAAGGGGGTCGCCATGACCGACGTTCGCACCGAGGACGAGGCAATCGAGGACCTGCGCACGCAGCCCGGGGCCGGCATGCCGCGACGGCTCGACCTGATCCGGGACCCCTCCGTCCGCGCCCACGTCCGCAGCGAAGCCGGGCCGCGGTTCCCGTTCCCGATCCCGAACGGGTGGTTCATCGTGGCCGCGTCCGCCGACGTGGACGCCGGCGCCGTCGAGCCCTTGCACTACTTCGGACGCGACCTGGTCGTCTTCCGCACAGAGAGCGGCGTGCCGCGGGTCACGGCGGCCTACTGCGCGCACCTGGGTGCGCACCTGGGCGTCGGAGGCACGGTGCGCGGCGAGATCCTCCAGTGCCCTTTCCACGGCTGGTGTTACGACGGCGAGAGCGGTAAGTGCACCGACATTCCCTACGGTTCGGGGAAGATCCCGACCAAGGCCGCCGTCCGCGCCTACCCCACCCTGGAGCGCAACGGCATGGTGTGGGCCTGGCACCACCTCGCGGGCAAGCCGCCGTTCTACGACGTGCCCGACGTGCCGGAGCTCTCCGACCCCGAGTGGAGCGATCCCTACATCGCCGAGTTCACCATCCGGACCAGCTGTCAGGAGATGGCGGAGAACAACCACGACGCCGTCCACTTCCAATTCGTGCACGGCACACCCGCCATCCCCGAGCAGGAGATCTTCATCGACGGCGGCTACAAGCGGGCGACGAGCATGGACGGGTTCTTCGTGCGCGAGACCTTCGGGCTCGGGCTGGGCGTCCTGCGCATGACGAACACCATGACCTTCCTCACGTCGACCACGCCGATCGACGACGAGCTGGTCCTCGTCCGCTGGATCTTCACCGCACCGAAGAGCGCCGGCCCCGACGCAGCGAAGAACGTCGCGGAGTCGTTCCTCGGCGGCGTGAGCCAGGACATCCCGATCTGGGAGAACAAGCGCTACGTCGAGCGACCCGTGCTCATGAAGGAGGAGCGGACCATCCTCGACCACCGCGAGTGGTGCACCCAGTTCTATTCGGACCCGGCCGACGCCATCGACTGATCCGCCCCACGCCACGCGAAGAGCCACGCGAAGAAAGAGGAACGACCAATGACCGGAAACACCGACGACGGCGCCCGCTACCTGGTTATCTCATCGGACACCCATGCCGGCCCGCCGGCCGAGCGCTACCGCGACTACCTCGACGCCAAGTACCGCCCGGCCTTCGACGCCGACCTGGCCCTGGTGCTCGAGATGAACAAGGCCCGCGCCGCGCAGAGCGACGCGGCCGCCTTCGAGGCGAAATGGGAGGCCGAGACCGGCGACGGTGGCCGCCGGGCCTCGTGGGACCCGGCGGCGCGCGACAGCGAGCTCGACAAGGAGGGCGTGGCCGCCGAGGTGATCTTCCCCGACGCCGACGTGCTCGGCGGCGGCGCGTCGGCGCCGTTCCACGCCGGCCTCGGCTCCTCGGGCGACCTCGACGGCGAGTTGGTCATGGCCGGCGCGCAGGCCCACAACCGCTGGCTCGAAGAGCTCTGCGCCTCGAGCCCCGAGCGCCGGTGCGGTGTGGCCACCGTGCCGATCCTGCACGACATCGATGCCGCCGTGGCCGAGATCGAGCGGCTGGCGACGGCCGGGTTCCGGGCCATCCTGATCCCGACGCTGTGGGTCGACAAGCCGTCGTACAACGACCTCCGCTACGAACCGGTCTGGGCGGCCTGCGAGGCCAACGGGATGGTGGTCCACGTCCACTCGGGCGGCGCGTCGCGCGACATCTCGATGGTGGCGCCCGGCCTCATCGCCATCTACGCCACCGAGGCGTGGTGGTGGGCGGCGCGTCCCCTGTGGGCGCTCCTGTGGGGAGGCGTCTTCGAGCGCCATCCCGGCCTGCGCTTCGCCATCACCGAGGACGGCGCCTGGTGGCTCCCGGGCATCGTGAGCCGCATGGACGAGAAGTACCTCGGCGGGCACAACACCGAGAAACTCGGCAACGCCTTCACGGCGACGATTTCGAAGAAGCCGAGCGAGTTCTTCGGGACCAACATCTTCGTGGGCGCGTCGACGCCGAGCGCCGAGGAGATCCAGCGCCGCCACGAAATCGGCGTGCCCGCCTTCATGTGGGGCAACGACTTCCCGCACCCGGAAGGCACCTGGCCGCACACGCGCAAGGCGATCGCCGAGGCGTTCGCCGACGTGCCGCCGGACGAGGCGTCGCGCATGCTCGGGGCGAACGCGGCCGCGGTCTACCGCTTCGACGTGGAGAAGCTGCAGCCGCTGGCGGCCCGCATCGGTCCGTCACGGACGGACGTGCACGGTACCTCGGCCGTGCCGGCGACCTGATGCCGGCGGGCAAGGTCGGGCGCCCGGCCCGCATCGGTCGCAGGGCCATCGCGGAGGCCGTCCTCGACCTCGGGCTCGACGGCGTCTCCATGAAGGCGGTGGCGGACCACCTCGGCGTCAGCGTGGCGGGCCTCTACCACCACGTGGCCAACCGGCGCGAGCTGCTCGTGCTCGCCGCCGAATACTCGCTGTCGCGCGTCGCCACCCCCGAGGACACCGGCCAGCACTGGGACGACTGGCTGCGCGAATGGGCCCGTCACGTCTACCGCTCCTTCGTGGAGGAGCCCGAGATCCTGGTGCAGTTCATGAACGGCGGGCTGCGGTGGGACGCCATGGGCGACGTGGTCGACTCGGTCATCCGGGTGCTCGGCCGCGCCGGCTTCGACCCGATGGAGGCGATGACCGCGTTCGACACAGCCGCGCAGTGCGCCGTCGGCGCCGCCGTGCACGAGATCCGGGCCCGCGCCGCCGCCGAAGAGGGGCGTTCGCTCCTCTCCGAATGGCACCGCATCGTTGCCGGCCGTGCACCCGACGAGCTGGTCGGCCTCCGCGCGCTGCTCGACCTGCCGCCCATCCACCCGGCCGCGGGCTTCGAGGAGCACCTGACGACGGTCCTCGTCGGCCTCGCGGTGCGGCGGGGAGAAGCGTGGGAGCCCGTGGCCGAACGGGGCACCCACACCCCGCCCTCGGCCGACGCCGACGCGGCACCGCGCCGTCCCGACAGCCTGACCGCCTGACGGCCTGAGGACGCCCGCTCAGCCGCCGGCGGCGGGGCCTTCCGTGCCGAGGATGGAGACGAAGGAGACCATCTCGCCTGGATACCCGCCCAGGTTGTGCGTCAGCGCGAGGTTCCGCTTCCCGTAGGTCGAGATGCGGCGGTCCTCGGGAGCCTCGCCCCGCAGCTGCAGCCAGGCCTCGAACATCATGCGGAGGCCGGACGCGCCGACGGGGTGGCCGAAGCTCTTGAGGCCCCCGTCCGGGTTCACCGGGAGCTCGCCGTCGAGCTCGAACGTGCCGGCGAGCTCCTCCTTCCAGGCGCTGCCCCGCTCGCTGAAGCCGAGGTCCTCCATCAGCACCAGCTCGGTCGGGGTGAAGCAGTCGTGCACCTCCGCCATCGCCAGTTGGGCCCGCGGGTCGGTGATGCCGGCCTGGCGGTAGGCCTCCTGCGCCGAGAGCACCACCTCGGGGAACGTGGTGTAGTCGTAGTCGGGGTCGCTCACGCCGCTCCCGTCGCCGACGATGAACGACAGCGCCTTCACGTAGAGCGGGTGCTCGGTGTAGCGGTGGGCGTCCTCGGCCCGGACGACCACGGCGGCCGCCGCCCCGTCGGCGACCCCGGCGCAGTCGAACACCGAGAGCTCCCCGGCGATGCGCGGCATGGCGAGCAGTTGCTCGACGCTCATCTCCTTGCGGAACTGCGCCCGCGGGTTGCGCGCGCCGTTGGCGTGGTTCTTCGAGGCGATGCGCGCCAGGGCTTGCTTCACCTGGTCCACCTCGATGCCGTAGCGCTTGGCGTAGGCGGGGACGATCATGGAGTACATGGCGGCGGCCGTCACGGTGCGGTTCGTCCCGTCGCTCGGCACCGGGAAGGCGTTGGCGCCCTGGAAGCCCGAGTCCTTGAGCTTCTCCACTCCGAGGGCCATCGCCACGTCGTAGGCACCGCTGCTCACCGCGTACGCCGCCTGGCGCAGCGCCTCCGATCCCGACGCGCAGAAGTTCTCGACCCGGGTGACCGGCTTGTCCTTCACCCGCAGTGGCCGCGCCAGCACGAGGCCGCTCATGCCCGACTGGGCGGTGCCGACCCAATAGGCGTCCACGTCGGCGCGGCCGACGCCCGCCGAGTCGAACGCGCCCTCGGCCGCCTGCAGCACGAGGTCGTCCGTCCCCATGCCCCACTGCTCGCCGAACTTCGTGCAGGCCATCCCGACGATGGCCACCTTGTCGGTGATCCCGTGCGAGCCCATTCAGTCATCGCCTCCCCGGCACGGCCGCGCCTTCCAGAAGTAATTGTGGATCCCGTCGGCGGTCGAGAGCCGCCGGAACGTCATTTCGACCCGGTCCCCGACCGCGACCTGGTCGGCGTCCACGTCGGTCAGCTCGACCGGGAGCCGGCCGCCGCCGTCGAAGTCCACCACGGCGAAGACCATCGGCGGGCTCGGCGTGTAGGAGAGCCGGTCGATGGTGAACGTGGCGACGGTGCCGCGCGCGTCGGCCATGGGCTCGAGCTCGCCCTCGTCGGGCAGTGGTGGGAGATGCATGCTGCCGTCCGGAGACCGCGAGCCCTCGAACCCGAACTTCCAGGGCACCGACCGCCCCGCCGCCGACGACGAGGTCCGCGCCGGCTCGGGACGCCGGGGCGGCTCGATGGGCAGGATGCCGCGCCACGCCAGGTAGCGGCCATAGGAGACGGGCCCTCCGGCACCGACCTGCGAGGCCACGCTCGTGCCGGCAGCACGCGCCCGCACGAGTGCACCGGTCGTGCGCAACACGACAGCCTCGGCCCCGTCGGCCAACGTCAGCAGCACGATCGTCCGTCCCGCCTCCGCCCGCTCCAACAAGTCGACCAGGGCCAGGATGGGATGCGCCGCGCCCGTGTTCCCGACCGCCGGCGCCACGTCGTCGACCACCCGGTCGGCCGCGACGCCGGAACGCTGCGCCACCGCTCTGCACGCGCGCCCGTGGGTGCCGGTCACGATGAGGTGGTCCACGTCGTCGGGCCCGATGCCGGCGGCCTTCCACAGTCGGTCCAACGCGTCGGCGCCGAGCTCCCCGTAGCGCACCTCGCCGAAGCGCTCCTCCCACACCCTCGACCGTGACTCGCCGGGGACCCGCCAGCGGTCGACGAACTCTCCCGTCACCGAGATCCAGGGACCGACCTCGGCCACGACGTCGCCGTGTGTGTCGCCGCCGACAACCAGCGCGGCCGCGCCGTCGCCAAAGAACGACTCGTCGGGACCGCCGGCCAAGCCGGTGCGCAGGTCCGCCGCGACGGCGAGCGCCGGCCCGCTCTGGGACGCGGCGGCGCGCAGCGCGCCCAGGGCGCCGCGCACCGAGCCGACCAGGTCGTACGCACCGCACTCGCCGGGGAGTCCCAGCGCCGCCTGCAGCACCGTGGCGTTCGTCTTGTCGAGGTAGGGCGGGGCCACCGTGGCGAACCAGATGGACTCGATGGCAGCGTCGGGCGCCCGCCGCTGCGCCACCCGTGCCGCCTCCACCGCCATCGTCGTGGCGTCCTCGTCGAAGGAGGCGACCGACCGTGTCCCTTTGCGCCCGCCGCCACCGGCCACTTCGGCCACCGTCGACAGGTCGAGGCGCCGGTAAGGGAGGTAACCGCCGAACCCGATGATCCCGTGCACGACCGCAGAGTGTATGGCGGTCTGCTCAGGCCGCCGGCAGCGTGAGGCCCAGCAGCCGGATGGCGTTGCCCCGCGCGATCTTCCGCACGGAGTCCGCATCGAGATGCCCGAACTGCTCGGCGGCGGCCTGCCGTGAGTCCGGCCACGTGCTGTCGGAGTGCGGGTAGTCGGTCTCGAAGACGACGTTGTCGACGCCGACGTCGTCCAAGAGCGACACACCGACGGCGTCCTTGAAGAAGCAACTGGTCACGTTCCCGCGCCGGTAGTAGGTCGAGGGCGGCTCGGGACAGTCCCGTTGTGAGTTCGACCAGCCCCGGTGTGTCGTCCAGACGTCGTCCGCCCGCTCGAGGACGTAGGGGATCCATCCGATCTGCGCCTCGGCGTACATGAACTTGAGGCCGGGAAAGCGGTGCAGTGTCCCGGAGTAGAGCAGATCGACGAGGCTGGCGGCGCTGTTGCCGAACAGGATGGTGGCCGCCACCGCGTCCGGGGCGTCCGGCGAGGCCTGCGGGGTTTTGGTCCCCGATCCGATGTGCATGCACACCACTGTCCCCGTCTCCTCGCAGGCCGCGAAGAACGGGTCCCACGTCCCGCTGTAGATGCTCGGCAGTCCGAGATAGGTGGGGAGCTCGCTGAAGGCGACGGCGCGCACGCCCCGGCCGGCGTTGCGCCGGACCTCGGCCGCCGCCATTTCGGCGTCCCAGAGCGGGATGAGGCAGAGCGGGATGAGCCGGCCGCCGCTCTCGCCGCACCACTCCCCCACCATCCAGTCGTTGTAGGCCTCGATGCACAGCCCGGCCAGCTCCCGGTCCTTGCCCCAGAGGAACTGCTGACCGCAGAAGCGCGGATAGTTCGGGAAGCAGAGCTGCGCCTGCACCCCGTTGACGTCCATGTCCTCGAGGCGCTCCTTGACCCGGTAGCAGCCGGGGCGCATCTCGTCGTAGCGCACACCGCGCAACTGCACCTCCTCGCGCGGGAACCCTGCCGCGGCGATCGTGCGCTTGAGCGACGCGCGATGGTCCTCGTAGCACCACCACGCCACCTCGGGCCCTTCGGTCCCGGGCTCCTCCACGTAGCTACTCCCCACCAGCTTGGGCACCCCGCCTGGTAACAGCTCGATGCGCGGACCGGCCTCCCGGTAACGCGCGGGCAGGCGGGACGACCACACGTCGGCCGGCTCGACGACGTGCGCGTCGAGGTCGACGATGGGCGGGATCCCCTCCACACCGGCCCCCGCGCCGTCCGCCTGTCCTCTCTTGCGCGCCTCCACGGCATCCACCTCCGATTAGGCCTTTTCCCCTGGGGCAACGACTTCGATATATGATATACAAATCTCCCCGGAAGACAGGATCGGCGCGCCGGGCGCGGCCGCTGCTTCCGAAGGCACGGGAACCGGCCGGGCCGATGATCCAGCGTCCGCCGGCCCCGGATTGTGTAGAGAATATGATGTATCCATGCCGAAACCCCCTGCTGAGGTGACCGGCGCTCCCAAATCCGCGCAGATCCCGGCGTCGGCCGGCGCGGTGATCCGCAAGGGCAGCGGCGAGCAGGCCGCCGCGTACATCCGGCAGCTCGTCTTCGACGGGCAACTCCAAGAAGGCATGCGGTTGCCGCAGGACGAAGTGGCGAGGGCCGTCGGCGTGAGCCGCATCCCCATCCGGGAGGCGATCATCGCACTCGAACGGGAGGGCTGGGTGACCACCCGCCTGCACCGCGGGACGTTCGTGAACGCGTTCGACGAGCACGTGATCCGCGACCACTACGAGCTCTTCGGTCTGATCTACGGCCTGGCGGCGCGCCGGGCCGCCGAACGGACGGAACCCGAGGTGGTGGATCGCCTTGCCGCGCTCAGTCGGCAGGTCGACGCTAACGACGATGAGGTGAAGCTGGGCGAGCTCGCCCTGGCCTTCCACGCCACCGTGGTCGAAGCGGCCCGGTCCCCTCGCATCACTGTGGTCCTCCGTGCCATGTCCGCCTTGGTGCCAGGACCCTTCTTCGTCCTTGTCCCCCGGGCCATTGAGCCCGAACGCAAGGGGCTGCGCGCCATCGTGCGGGCCATCCGCCAGGGCAACGCCGACCGTGCTGCCGCCGAGTACTCGAAGATGCTGGCGCAGCAGGCTGAATACGTCGTCGACCTCTTCCACGAGCGCCGTTCGCTCAGCTCGGCGGTCTGACCCGCCGCATCTTCAGCCTTCTGCGGAGCCGCCCGTCGCCGCCGTGTCGGGTGCGTTGCCGTTCTCCGCGTGCCCGCCGAGGTACAGCTCGGCCAGGTGTGTCGCCACATCGGCGGCCGGGCCGGAGTGGACGACCCGTCCGCCGGTCATCACCACCGCCTGCTGGGCGACCTTGAGGGCGAACTGGGCGAATTGCTCGACGACGACGACGGTCACTCCGCCGCTCGCCAGCGCACCCACGGCGTCGTAGAGGTCTTCGACGACGATGGGGGCCAGGCCCATCGAGAGCTCGTCGAGAAGGAGGAGCTTCGGTTCGGTCGAAACCGCGCGGGCCAGGGCAAGCATCTGCTGCTCACCACCGGACAACGTGCCGGCCGCCTGCTTGCGACGGGAGGACAACTGCGGGAACCGTCCGAACGCCCGCTCCTCGATTTCGCGCCGGCTCAAACCCCGGTGCGTCATCATCCAGAGGTTCTCCTGGACGGTGAGGTTGGGGAAGATCCCTTTTCCCTCTGGTATGAGACACAGGCCCGCCCGCACCAGCGTGTGCCCGGTACCGGCCCGCACCGGCGCCCCGTCGAAGACGACCTCGCCCGCGGACGGGTGGTTGAGCCCCGCCAGCACGGACAGGAGCGTCGACTTGCCCGCGCCGTTGGGTCCGAGCACGGCCGTGACTGTCCCCTGCTCAATGCGCAGGTCCACGCCATGGAGGACCTCGACGCTCTCGTAGCAGCACCGGATGCCTCGGGCCTCGAGCAGTGGGGTCGCCGCGTCAGCCACTCTCGGCCTCCACCAGGCTGCCCAGGTAAGCGTCTGCCACCGCAGGGTCGCGCTGGATCTCAGGCGGGGTGCCCGAACACAGGACCTCTCCCTGGACCAGGACGAACACGGTGTCGCACACGCTCATCACCAGTTCCATGTCGTGCTCGACGAGCAGGATGGCCAGGCCGTCGGCACTGAGCGTCCGCAGAATACCTGCGAAGCGGTTCGTCTCCTCCGGGTTCTGGCCCGAAGCGGGCTCGTCGAGGAGCAGGGTCGAGGGATGGATGGCCAGCGCCCGCGCCAGCTCCACCAGGCGTCCGGTGCCCGTCGGGAGGGTGTCGGCTCTGGCCTCGGCGACCGCATCGAGATGGACCCGTCGGAGAAGGCCGTCGGTCACCTCGTCCACCGATTCGTGCTTGGCACCGAGGGACTGTCGGGCGCGGCGGCGGCCGACAGACGCTGCGACACGGACGTTCTCTCGGACCGTGAGGGTGCCGAAGAGCTCCAGCCTTTGGAAGGTCCGCCCCAAACCGAGCCGTGAGCGGCGGTAGGGGGACACCCCCTTGAGATCCTGGCCGTTGAACGTCACGTAGCCTCGGCTCGGCCGACGCATGCCGGTGATGACGTCGAAGAGCGTCGTCTTGCCAGCGCCATTCGGCCCGATGAGCCCGGTGATGGAGCCGTCCGGCACGTCGAGCGAGACGTCCGTCAGGGCGGCGAGGCCGCCAAAATTCACGCTGACGCCGCGCACCTCAAGCGCCATGTGACCCCGTCCCTGCGGTCGTCGAAACCGGACCCGGCAGAGGAGCCAAGTCCGCTGGCGTGATCGCTGCACCCGCCGACGGGGGGCCGGCACGACCCGAGGGGACCAGGGCAGGCAGGCCGAACGCGGCCGGTGCGTCCCCACGCCGGCGATCGAGCGCGTAGGGGACGATGGTGCAACCGAGGACGATGGCGAACAGTGCCCAGGCAAACGGCAGGTTCGAGATCACGCTGGCCAGGCGGAGTCCCCAGAGGAGGAACACGGTGAGGATCACGGCACCCAAGAGGGCGCGGCGCCGGACGACGGAGCTCCACACCGGCCGCAAGCCCGAAGGGATGAGGCCGTTGGGCGAGGTCCCCACACCCACTGCGCTGCCCCCGACGAGCACCGTTTGCAGCTGGGTGAGCGAGGGGAAGAAGTTGGTCAACGTCGGACCGCCCAGGAAATACCCCGTGCCGACTCCGGCCCCCACAGCCCCGATGCCGGCGACCACCATGGTCAAGAGGATGGTGAGGCCGGTCAGGAAATTGTAGATGTCGGGCGCCGCGCTCCCGAGGGCCTCCCCGTACAACGCGCCACCGACCCCAGCGATCGCGGCCGATATCGCGAAGACCGCTATCGGCAGGAGCCGCGTGTTCATGCCGAGGGTGGCGCACGCCACGGGGCTGTCCTTGAACGCAAACAGCCGGCTTCCGAATTCGGAACGGCGCACGAGGACCACGAGCGCGGCGAGCAGCACGAAGGCGACCGACCCGACGATGAATTGGGCCTCCTTGTTCGAGAGCGCCAACCCGCCGATGTGGAAAGGCACGAAGTTGAGCGAGCCCGAACCGAAGGGGGCGAACTGGTGCCCGAAGAGATCGAAGGCCGGGAGGGGAAAGACCCAGGCGTCCATGGCCGTCGCGAAGGCTGCTGTAGAGAGGGCGAAGTAGATGCCCGACAGCCTGAGAGCCGGAAGGGCCACCAGGACACCAGCGACAGCACAGAGACCGGCCGCAGCCAGAATGGAGAGAGGATTGCCGCCGAGATGGC
>DATMMN010000185.1:0-4883 GCA_035569675.1 Acidimicrobiales bacterium
CGTAGTAGTCGGTGTACTTGTTCCGCACCACGCGCATCGTCTTGCCCGAATACGCACGACTGACGGTGGTCTGGTCCTCCCGGCTGGCAAGAAGTTTCTCCTTGTAACCCAGAACACCTCGCGCTTCGGGCGTGGCGATGAAGCGAGTTCCGACCCACACGCCGTCCGCTCCGAGCGCCAGTGCCGCGGCCAGGCCCCGGCCGTCGAAGATGCCACCCGCTGCGACAACCGGGACCCGAGCCCCGACGGCGTCGACGATCTGGGGCACCAATGGAAAGGACGCAACCTGGCCAGTGTGCCCACCCGCCTCAGTGCCCTGGGCGACGACGAGGTCGCAGCCCGCCTCGACTGCACGCACGGCGTGTTCGACTTTGCCGCACATGCTCACAACGACCAGATCGTGCTCGTGACACAGGTCCACGACCTCTGTCGGCACGCCGAGCCCGGCGACGAACGCCGACGCACCTCCTTCGATGACCATCTTCACCTGCTCGGTCATCCCGCCCGGCATGGCGGTGAGCAGGTCGACGCCGAAAGGCTTGTCGGTGGCGGCGCGTACGGCGGCCATTTCCTCGATCATCATCTCGTTGCCCATGGTGGACGCGCCGAGGCAACCGAACCCGCCAGCCGCCGAGACGGCCGACGCCAAGGCGGAGTAGGAGACACCGCCCATGCCGGCCAGCATGACGGGGTGCTCGATCCCGAGCAGATCGGTGAGCCGGGTACGCATGATCCTGAGCCTTCCTGGTGTCGTGGGGCGACGGTGCGCCGCATCCGCCGCGGCGACCGTAGCGCGGGTGGCGCGGGTGCTCGGTTGGGCGGGGTACTTCGGACACCGCCGCGAAGGTTCCGGCGGGCGGAGGCGGTCGGTGGACAATGGTTGCATTCCGACCAGGACGTTCCTACTCTGAGCCGATCGTGTCCGATGTCGGAGAGCTGGGTGTGAGCGTCGACACGGCACCGCCTGTGGTGGAGCGGATCACCGGTCGACGACTGTGGCTGATTCTCGGCGCCCTACTGCTCGGGATGCTGCTTGCCGCGCTCGATCAGACGATCGTCTCGACCGCGCTGCCGACCATCGTGGGGGACCTGCACGGTGGGTCGCACCTGGCGTGGGTGGTCACCGCGTACCTGCTGTCCTCGACGGTGTCGACGCCGCTGTGGGGCAAGCTCGGCGACCAGTACGGGCGGAAGATCTTCTTCCAGGCGTCGATCGTGATCTTCGTCGTGGGTTCGGCGCTGTGCGGCCTCAGCCACACGATGACCGAGCTCATCGCGTTCCGCGCACTCCAAGGACTCGGCGGCGGCGGCCTCATGGTCGGCGCGCAGACCATCATCGGTGACGTCGTCTCGCCGCGCGATCGGGGCCGGTACATGGGCCTCTTCGGCGCCATGTTCGCCGTCGCGACCGTCATCGGGCCCCTCATCGGCGGGCTGTGCGTGACGTATCTCTCCTGGCGTTGGGTGTTCTACATCAACCTGCCCCTGGGAGTCCTGGCGCTGTTCGTCACCGGCGCGGTGTTGCCGGGCCATCTAAGGAGGGTGCACCACACCATCGACTACGCCGGCACGGTGTTGCTGGCGGGGTCGGCGACCTCGTTGATCATCTTCGCCAGCCTGGGTGGGATCTCGTGGCCGTGGTCGTCGGCACCCAGTTACCTGACCGCGGTGCTCGGCGTCGTGCTGGCCGTGGGATTCGTACTAGTCGAACGTGTCGCCGCCGAACCGGTGATCCCGCTGCACCTCTTCACCGTGCGTGTCTTCTCGGCGGCCAGCGCGATCGGTTTCGTGATGGGGTTCGCGATGTTCGGCGCGTTGACCTTCCTCCCCTTGTTCCTCCAGAACGTGAAGGGCGTGAGCCCGACCGTGTCGGGTCTGCGGATCCTGCCGTTGATGCTCGGCATGCTCGGGGCGTCCGTGATCTCGGGGCGGCTGGTGACGCGCTGGGGCCGCTACAAGGTCTTCCCCGTGGTCGGCTCGGCCCTGATGACGTTGGGCGCCTACCTGCTCTCCTTCGTCGACGCCTCCATGAACAGCTGGCTCTTCGCCTTCTACATGTTCGTCTTCGGCATCGGTATGGGTCTCATCATGCAGGTGCTGGTGGTGGCGGTGCAGAACGCGGTGTCGTACAAGGAGCTCGGTGTCGCCACGAGTTCGGCCACGTTCTTCCGCATGATCGGGGGATCCTTCGGCACGGCGGTCTTCGGTGCGATCTATGCGATCGTCTTCACCCGCACGTTCGCTCCGACGCTGGCCAAGGTGCCGGCGTCGTTCCTGAGGTCGTTCAACCCGCAGGCACTCGACCCGTCGTTGCTGGCCAAGCTCAAGTCGACGGCCGCGGGACTCCTCTTCTTCGACAAGTACACCGCCGCGGTGACGCACGCGGTGCAAACGGTCTTCCTGGTCGCCGTGCCCATCGCGTTCGCCGCGTTCCTGCTGAGCTTCTTGTTGCCCGAGGTGCCGTTGCGCAAGACGGTACAGACGGTCGACCCGGGCGAGGTGGCCGGGGCGCTGCAGGCGCGGACGTCGCTGCAGGAGATCGAGTTGGCGCTGCAGCGGGTGTCGGCCCGGGAGAACCGCGCCGAGCTCTACCAGACGCTGGCGCAGCGCGCCGGGGTGGACCTGCCCCCTCGAGCAGTCTGGCTGCTCTACCGCCTGTCCGAACGTCCGGCGTGCACGGTGTTGGAGGTGGCCGACAGCTTGCACGTCGACCCGTCGATCATCCAACCGGGGGTCGACGGCCTGGTTGCGGCCGGCATGATCACGGAGAACGAGCGGGGCTCGGACTGCGACCTCAATCTGACCGCCGCCGGCACCGAGGCGCTGTCGAAGTTGACCGAGGCGCGCCGCAGTGGTCTGACCGAGCTGCTCGAGGGATGGAACCCCGAAGAGCACCCCGAGGTGATCGAGTTGGTGAAGCAGCTGGCGCACTCGTTGCTGGCCGACGACGAGAGGCTCGTGGCCGACGCCATGCCCCGCGAGCCGGCGGGAGCCGGGACCGGTGCTGGTCCGGCAGCGTCATCGGATTGAGGCCATCGCTTGGTGTTGGCGGCCGCTCGCTGGAGGGTAGCGTTGTGTTCGCAGTTCATTGGTGTGCCGGGAAGACTGGTCGGCGTCGAACCGTCACGTTGCCATGACCGAACTCCTGCCAACCTTGCCGCTTGACTCCGTTGTGCAACTGGCGCCGGTGCGCGGGCGGCCGTGTGCCGGAGTCATGAGGGCGGCGTCGTGAGCGACGTCGACGAGATGATCGTGCCGCAGCCGGCACGGGTGGCCAAGGACCGCAGAAAGCTCCCGAGCTGGCGCTGGGAGGAGCTGCGGACGACATTGTGGGTCGTCCCGAGCATGCTCATCGTGGTCTCGGTGCTGCTCTTCGTGGTCACGTTCGAGATCGACGTAGCGGCCTACCACCACCACATCAATCTGCCCGGTTGGATCCGCACCGGAAGCGCCAATTCCGAACAGATCTTGATCGCGATTGCGGCCGCAGTGATCACGGTGGTCGGGGTGGTGTTCTCGATCACGATCCTGGCGCTGACGTTGGCGTCGCAACAGTTCGGCCCGCGCATGATGCGCAACTTCGTGCGGGACGTCGGGAACCAGGTCACCCTCGGGATCTTCGTCGGCACGTTCGTCTACTCGGTCCTCACTCTCGGGTCGATCGCCACTTTGGGCCCGACGTTCGTTCCGCACTTGTCCACGTCGGTCGCAGAGGCGCTGTTGTTGCTCGACCTGGGCGTCCTCATTTACTTCATCAACCACATCGCGAATTCGATTCAGCTTCCCAACGTGATCGCCGGGATCGCGGACGATCTGATGGCGTCGATCGACGCGGAGTTCCCGCAGCGAGTCGGCGAGCTTCAGGACCCGAATCCACAGCACACCGGCAAGAGCGTTCCCGAACTACTCGCACTGATCGAGGAGCGGGGTGCCGTTGTGCCGTCGCAGGTGAGCGGCTACATCCAGTACGTCGGCTACTCGCAGCTGATCTCGATTGCCACCCGGACCGACTCGTTCATCCGACTGGAGCACCGCCCGGGCCACTATCTGGCAACGGGGCGCCCGTTGGCCATGGTCTGGCCACGAGGCGCGGCGACGGAGGTCGCTCTGGCCCTGCGCAAAGCCCACGTGACCGGGCCGCACCGCACGCTGGTGCAGGACCCGGTCTTCGCGATCGACCAACTCGTCGAGATCGCCATACGTGCGCTGTCGGCCGCGGTGAACGACACGTTCACGGCGCTCACCTGTATCGACTGGCTCTCCGCCGGTCTCGGACGCGTGTCGGGTCGGGTGCTCGACGAAGGCGTCTACCGGGATTCCACTGGCAGGGTGCGCCTCATTGAATTCGATCCCTCTTACGCCCGAATGGTCAACCGGTCCTTCGACAAGATCCGCCAGGCGGCGCGGGGCATGCCTGCGGTCTTGATCAGGCTGATCGACTCGTTGGGGTCGATCACGCTGGACACGACATCAGCAGAGCAACGGGTCGTTCTGCGCCGGCAAGCCGACATGGTGTTGCGACTAGCGGAGGAGACGGTCAGCGAACCCAACGACCTCGAGGAGATCCGCTTCCGCTACCGGCGGATCCCCGGAGAGGACGCCTTCGCTGAGCGGCCTCATACCTGGTCGGAGATGGACCCGGCCTGAGGAGCCGCTGGGCCTAACCGCCGGCGTTGTCGGTGGGGGCGGTGGTGGTCGACGCCGGTGTCGTCGTGGTGGTGGTGGCGCGGGTGCTCGACGTCGTGGAGCCGGTACTCGACGTGGTTGTCGTCGTCGCGCCCGTGTTGCCGGAGGTCCCGGTGGCCGTGCTCGTGGTCGTCGTGGTCGGTGGTGCGACGAAGGCCTTCGTCTCGCCGTTGAGTGTGGCGACGCTGGACGACGAT
>DATMMN010000186.1:0-2620 GCA_035569675.1 Acidimicrobiales bacterium
TGGGGTGGATGGGGGGGAAGTAGAGGACGTCGAAGCCCATGCCCGAGATGTACGGCAGCCAGTCCTCGACGTCGCGAAAGGTGCCGTGCTTGCCCTGCTTGCCGGCTGACCTGGGGAACATCTCGTACCAGGCGCCATATCGAGCCCGCTGCGGCTCCACCAATATTTCGACCTGGCGCCCGTACGTGACCGACAGGCTGCGGTCGGCGCCGGCCTCGACCATGCGTGCGCCCACCTCCTGCTCCTGGGTCACGTCCTGCCCGGCCTCGACGCGCTTGGCGAGCTGGCGGCGCCAGGTCTCCAATCGGTCGACCCAGGCTTCGATCGTGATTCGATAGAGCCCCAGCTCGGTGACCACGAACTCGGCCCGCCAGCGGTCGTTGAGCAGTGGGAGCATCGGCACCTCGGTCCAGTCCGATTCGCCCTCGTGGCGATATCGGATGACGCAAGCGACCGCGTCATGGCCGTCGGCGAAGATGTCCGCCTCGACGGCCACCTTCTCGCCCACCGAGCGCTTGGCCGGGAACCGCCCGGCGTCGATTTCGGGCGAGACCGCCTCGATGGCGACACGACTCCGGCCTTGTCTCCCCACGTCGTGGGGAGCTCCCCCGCGAAGCGGGGGTGAGGGGAGGGGCGTCTCAGCAGGGACGTTCGGCGTCGCGGGAGTCCGCTTGACCGGAGCGCGAGCCACGGTTAAATCGTGCCATGCCTGCTCCCGGTCATGTGTTCTGATATCGCTCGTGGGGATTCTGCGTTCCATCGACCCGTCCACCGGCCACGAGCTCGCCAACTTCCCAGAGCTCGACGCCGCGGGCGTCGAGGCCGCCGTCGCCCGGGCCTGGGGCTCGCGCCACGCCTGGCGCGACGTCGGGGTGGACATGCGGGCGGCCCTGCTGCGCTCGGTGGCCGGAGTCCTGAGGGCCGACAAGGCCCGCTACGCCGCGCTGGCCACCGCCGAGATGGGCAAGCCGATCGTCGAGGCGGAGGGCGAGATCGAGAAGTGCGCCTGGACGGCGGGCTGGATCGCCGACAACGCAGCGCGCCTGCTGGCCGACGAGCCGCTCGAGAGCGCCGCGACCTTGAGCTACGCCAGGTTCCAGCCGCTCGGGGTGATCCTGGCGGTGATGCCCTGGAACTTCCCCTTCTGGCAGGCGTTTCGCGCCGGGCTGCCTGCGCTTGCGGCCGGGAACGTGATGCTGCTCAAGCACTCGTCCAACGTGCCCCAGTGCGCGGTCGCCATCGAAGAGGTCTTCCGGGAGGCCGGCGTGCCGCAGGGGGTCTTCCAGACCCTGCTCGTCGGCTCCGGCGCCGTGGACCAGATCATCGCCGACCACCGGGTCGCCGGCGTCACGCTCACGGGGTCCGAGGGCGCTGGTGCGCGAGTGGCCGCGACCGCCGGCAGGACGATCAAGAAGTCCGTGCTCGAGCTCGGCGGCTCGGATCCGTTCATCGTCCTCGCGGACGCCGACCTCAAGACCGCGGCCGGGGTCGCCTGCCGCGCGCGCAATCAGAACAATGGCCAGAGCTGCATCGCGGCGAAACGCTTCATCGTGGTGGAGTCGGTCGCTGACGAGTTCGAGTCGCTGTTTGCCGCGGCCGTCGGCGCGCTTAAGGTGGGGGACCCCAAGGAGCGCGACGTGCAGGTCGGCCCCCTGGCGCGCGCCGACCTGGTCGACGACCTCGAGCGTCAGGTCAGGGAGTCGGTTCAGCTGGGAGCGCGGACCTTGACCGGAGGCAAGCGCCGGGACGGCTCCGGTTACTTCTTCGAGCCGACGGTGCTGACCGGCGTGCAGCCGGGCATGCCGGTGTACCGAGAGGAAACGTTCGGTCCCGTGGCGGCCGTGATCCGTGTGAGCGACGAGGAAGAGGCCCTGCGGGTGGCCAACGATTCCGACTTCGGTCTCGGTTCGAGCATCTGGACGGCCGACGTCGAGCGCGCGCGCCGGCTCGCCGAGCGCGTCGAGGCCGGCATGGTGTTCATCAACGGCATGGTCGCCTCCGACGCTCGCCTGCCTTTCGGCGGGGTGAAGAAGTCGGGCTATGGGCGCGAGCTGTCGAGCTACGGGATGAAGGAGTTCACCAACATCCAGACGATCTGGGTCGGCCCGGCGAAAAACTAGCGACCCGAAAATCGAGGGTCTACGACTTCTTCGTCGCCGCGAGATGCTTCCGCGCCAGCACCGAATACGAGTCCTTGAGGGCGTCCTTGGGGTCGAAATCAAGGCTGCGTGCCTTTTCGGGCAGCACCTCGAGCGGCCCTTCGAGCTCGACGAACGAGCCGAACTCGAGCGTGTCGAGCGTGACGCTGACGACGCCGTCGAGCGTCCACATGGCTCGGTGCTTCTTGTAGGTGAACTCCACCTGAAACCCCAGCTGCGAAAGGAGGTCCAGGGTCGCGTGCACGTCTTTGACGTCGACCTCCGTCTCCTCTCTGATCTTCACACCGCCAACGAACCTCGCCGGCCCCTTCGCGGTGAGAACGCCGTGCGGTCCGCCGTCAAGCACTCGAAGCCTCAGGGTCGTGCGGCGCGTCGATTTACCGGGCCCGCGGAAGCGATAGTTCTCCTCGTCGTATTTGCCTTCGAGCTTGGCCCCCCGCTTGCGCAGCAGAGAACGCAGG
>DATMMN010000187.1:0-17109 GCA_035569675.1 Acidimicrobiales bacterium
CCTGCGCGCCGTCACCCTCGATGCGTGCCACGCCGCCGGCGTCGAGCCGCACCTGGTGAGCGAGGGCGGCGAGATGGCCGGTGTCCTCTCCTTCGTCGCCGCCGGCCTCGGCGCGGCCGTCGTCCCCGCCATTGCGCTCCCGGGCGACGGCTCGCTCGCCGGCATCCCCTTCACCCGTCCCGGGCTCAGCCGTACCGTGGCGCTCGCGCAACGCGGCGACCGCACGCTCGCCCGCCCGGCGCGCGCCCTGGCCGATCAGCTCACCGCTCGTTTCGCGGTCTGAGACTCCGAGCCCTGCCGTCCACCGCCCCGTGGCGCCGGGCCCGGCGACGGCGGTGTCACTTCGAGTGCCACCACGTCCAGATGCCGACGCGCCGCAGAACAAGTTCGGGGTTTAGGCTTCACCCATGCCTGGCCCTTCTTCTTTCGATCCCTCCGTGACGCCGCCCCCGGGCGGCATGAAGCCGCCGAGCGACCTCCCGACCTCACTGGCCGACCTGCGCGCCTCGGGCTGGGAGTCGGTCTCGGTGGCCGACGAGATGCGCCGCAACACGCAGAAGGCCATCGCGACGGGCGCCTCGCTCACACCCGGCGTGCTCGGCTTCGAAGAGACGGTCGTGCCGCAGCTCGAGAACGCCATCCTGGCCGGGCACGACATCATCCTCCTGGGCGAGCGGGGCCAGGCCAAGACGCGTGTCATCCGTTCCATGGTCGGGCTCCTCGACGAGTGGATGCCCATCATCGAGGGCTCCGAGATCAACGACGACCCGTACAACCCGGTGTCGCGTTACGCACTCGACCGGACCGAAGAGCTCGGCGAAGCCACGCCGGTCACGTGGGTCCACCGCTCGCAGCGCTACGGCGAGAAGCTGGCCACGCCCGACACCTCCATCGCCGACCTGATCGGTGAGGTCGACCCGATCAAGATCGCCGAGGGCCGCTACCTGAGCGACGAGCTCGCGCTGCACTACGGCCTCATCCCGCGCGTCAACCGCGGCATCTTCGCGATCAACGAGCTGCCCGACCTTTCCGAGCGCATCCAGGTCGGCCTGCTCAACATCCTCGAGGAGCGCGACGTCCAGATCAGGGGTCACCGCATCCGCCTGCCGCTCGACGTGATGCTCGTCGCCACGGCCAACCCCGAGGACTACACGAACCGCGGCCGTATCATCACCCCGCTAAAGGACCGCTTCGGGGCGCAGATCCGGACCCACTACCCCTTCGAGACCATGACCGAGGTCAAGATCATGGAGGCCGAGGCGGAGCTCCCGCAGTCCGGCGTCCCGGTCCAAGTGCCGCCCTTCATGAAGGAGATCGTGTCCGAGGTCAGCCAGCTGGCCCGGCGCAGCACCCACCTCAACCAGCGCAGCGGCGTCAGCGTCCGGCTCTCCATCGCCAACTACGAGACCCTCGTCGCCTCCTCCGTCCGCCGCGCCCTGCGCACGGGCGAGCCGGTGGCCGTCCCGCGCGTCAGCGACCTGTCGGCGCTCGTCCCCTCGACCCAGGGGAAGATCGAGGTCGAGGCGATGGAGGAGGGCCACGAGGAGGAGGTGGTGGCCCAGCTGGTGGCCGCGGCCACCCTGTCGGTCTTCCGCCGGCGCGTCACCCTCGACGACCCGCAGTCCATCGTCGGCGCGTTCCACGACCAGGTCGTCGTGCACGTGGGCGACGACATGCCGAGCGCGGCCTACCTGTCCGTGCTCGCCGACATGCCTGAGCTCGAGCCGCCGACCCGCAAGCTGGCCGGGCCCGAGGCCGCCGAGGCGGAGTCGCCGGCGCTGATGGCGAGCGCGCTTGAGTTCCTCCTCGAGGGCCTGCACCTGACCAAGCGGCTGAACAAGGACGCCTCGGGCGCCCGCGCCCTCTACCGCGGCCGCAAGTAGACCGACGACCGTGAGCGCCCGGTACGACTACACGGAATGGGACGGCACCCAGGAGTTCGCCGACCTCGATCCCGACGACCTCCTGGCGGGCCTCACCGACGACCTGCTCGCCGGGGGTGACCTCGACGACGCGCTCCGCCGGCTCCTGCGCAGCGGCTTCCGCACCGCCGACGGCGACCAGGTCCAGGGACTGAGGGACCTCCTCGACCAACTCCGCCGCCGCCGCCAGGAGATGCTCGCCGAGGGCGACCCCGACGGCCGCATGGCCGAGCTCTCGCAGCGGCTCGACGAGATCGAGCAGGACGAGCGCGCCGCGATCGACGACCTCGTCGAAGAAGCGGCCTCCTCCGACGACGAGCGCCGCCAGCAGGTGACCGACGACGTCGCCACCGAGCGGCGCATGGCGCTCGACCTCCAGCCCGACGACCCCGCCGGCCGCATCCAGTCGATGCAGCACTACGAGTTCGTCTCGAGCGAGGCGCGCGAGAAGTTCGAAGAGCTCGTCGAGGAGCTCCGCAAAGAAATGGCCGACACCTTCTTCGAAGGTGCGTCCGACGCGCTCTCCAACATGGACGCCGAGCAGATGGCGCGGATGCGCGACGCCTACGACGCGCTCAACCGCATGCTCGAGCAGCGCGAGGCCGGTGAGGACATCGACCCGAGCTTCGAGGACTTCATGGAGAAGTTCGGCGACATGTTCCCGGGCAACCCGCAGTCGCTCGACGAGCTGCTCGAGCAGCTGGCCGAGCGCATGGCCGCCGCGCAGGCCGTGTGGAACTCGCTGAGCCCCGAGCAGCAGGCCCAACTGCGACAGCTCATGGAGGCCGTGCTCGAGGACATGGACCTGCGCTGGCAGGTCGACCGCCTGGCGCAGAACCTGCAGCGGGCCTTCCCCGAGGCGGGCTGGCAGCGTTCCTACGAGTTCCAGGGCGACGGTCCGATGAGCATGAACCGGGCGACGGACCTGGCGACGCAGCTCGGCCAGCTCGACCGCATGGAGGAGGTCCTCCAGTCCGCGTCCACGCCGGCCGCCCTCGGCGAGATCGACCTCGACCAGGTCAAGCAACACATGGGTGAGGACGCCGCCCGCGCGCTGGACCGCCTGGCCAACCTCACCAAGTCGCTCGCCGACGCCGGCCTCATCGAGCAGCACGGCGGCCAGATCGAGCTGACCCCGAGGGGGGTCCGGCGCCTCGGGCAGAAGGCGCTGGCCGACCTGTTCGGCCAGATCAACAAGGACCGCATCGGGGACCACTCCACGGTGCTCACCGGCGCGGGTCACGACCGCGAGGAGACGACCAAGGCCTACGAGTACGGCGACCCGCTCAACCTGCACCTCTCGACGACCGTGCACAACGCCGTGCGCCGCGGCGGTTCGGGCGTGCCCGTCCGACTGAAGCCCGAGGACTTCGAGGTCGTCGAAGTCGAGGCGCTCTCGCGCAGTGCGACGGTGTTGTGTCTCGACCTGTCTATGTCGATGCCGATGCGCGACAACTTCGTGCCGGCCAAGCGGATGGCCATGGCGCTGCAGACGTTGATCTCGTCGAAGTTCCCCCGGGACTTCCTCGGCATCGTCGGCTTCTCGGAGATCGCCCGCGAGATCAAGCCCGAAGAGATCCCGACCGCCATGTGGGACTACGTCTACGGCACCAACCTGCAGCACGCGCTGGCGCTGTCGCGGCGCATGCTGGCGCACCAGCACGGGACCAAGCAGATCATCGTTGTGACCGACGGCGAGCCGACCGCGCACGTCGACGACTACGGCGAGGTGACGTTCAACTACCCGCCCGTCCCCGAGACGCTGCGCCGCACCATGGCCGAGGTCATCCGCTGCACGCGGGCCGGCATCGTGATCAACACGTTCGCCCTCGACCTCCAGCGCACCCACTACCCCTTCGTAGAGCAGATCGCCCGCGTCAACGGCGGCCGCACCTTCTACACGACGCCCGACGCGCTGGGCGGCTACGTGCTCGTCGACTTCCTCCAGCACCGCCGCGTCCTCCGCCCCGCCGGCTGACCGTTCGCTCCCCGCGGCCGCATCTCGGCGCCGCCGATTCGTCCCGCCGACCTCGCAAGTCGCGGCAGGACCGCGTCGAACGCCCGCTCGATGCACCAATTGCCCCTGTGCGGGGCCTGAATACCGGGGTTCCGCGCAGTTATCCACACCCGCCCGAGCAGGGGGAACACACGTTTTTTGCCCCAATCGCGAATTAGGGCCTTGCGCGGTCGCTCCCGGACAGTCAAAGATGTTGCTTACATCGCTGTAACTACAACGGTGCTACCTCAGGCGAATGAAGGGGGGCGAACCAAAGTGGCAATGGACATCATCACCACGCTCTACGGTCGCCAAGAACGCAGCTGGCAGCTGCAAGCAAACTGCATGGGCGTCGACCCGGATCTGTTCTTTCCCGAGCGGGGCGCGTCGACCCGCGAGGCCAAGGAGGTCTGCCGGGGCTGTGTCGTCCGGGAGGACTGTCTCGAGTACGCCCTGGCGAATGGCGAGAAGTTCGGCATCTGGGGCGGCATGAGCGAGCGCGAGCGCCGTCGCTTGCGTCGTGCCCGGGCCCTGGCCCGGCGCGACATCGCCAGCGCCTCTTAGGGCAGCCGGAACTCGACCGTCGCCTCGGTGCTGAGGCCCAGCTCGGGCCGACGCGCCGGGGGCACGGCCGCCAGCACGACCTCGGGCAGCAGTCCGACGAGCTCGGCCCCTTCGACGGCGCCGCCGGCCTCGGCGGCCAGGACGGCCACCGCGTCGTAGAGCTGGGACGGCCCGTAGGCGTCGGGCTCGAGAAGGTTGCACGACACCTGGGCCCGCTGGCCCACGGCCAGGGCGAGGGCCCGGACGTGCGGACTCCGGACCCGTGGGGCGACCAGGCGGGCAACCTCGAGCGAGGAGACCCAGACGTTGTAGGCCACGAGCACCCGGCGGGCGCCGACGGCCGTGGCGCCCGTGCGGGGGTCAGGCCGGGCGGGACCGAAGTCCGGAGTCAGGCCTGCGGCCGCACCGAAAGCGTCACGGCGGATGTCAGGCAGGGTCCGGTTCCGGCCGTCAGGAAGGGGCCCGTAGAGAAAGCTCGGCACACCCAATTCGTCTGCGAGCCAGCGCGCGAAGTCGTCGCGGTGCGCGACGGCAGCGGTGAGGTCGCTGGGCGCGGCGTGCCCGGGCTCGTACGGGACGAAGGGCACGACGTCGAGGACGCCGAGCCGGGGGTGGACCCCGTCGTGCGCGCGGAGGTCGAGGAGTCCGACCGTGGCGGTGGCGAGGGAGCGGGCAGCGCTGGCGACGTCGTCGGGTGCGCCGGCCAGCGTGAGGACGGTGCGGTGGTGGTGCGGGTCGCGATGCAGGTCGAGGAGGGCCGGGCCCGCACTGGCGGACAGCGCGGCGAGAACGGTCTCGTCGCGGCCCTCGCTCACGTTGACGACGCACTCGAGGCAACGCGGGCTCGTGGTCACGGGGGCCAGCGTGCCAGCACCGGGGACGCGGCGCGGCCGACGCGTCTAAAAGGGAAGAAGAGGGAAGAGGAAAGGAAGTGGAAGGGCGGTGGATCGGGGCGGCGGCCGGCTCAGCCGGGCGGCCCGGCGGGGCTACTTGGCGGCGACGGCGTGGGAGAGGCGGCGGCGGCGCAGGATGCGGCGGCGCTCACGTTCGGACGCACCACCCCAGACGCCGTGGTCGATGTGATGCTCGAGCGCGTATTCGAGGCAGGGCTGTGCGACCGGGCACTCGGCGCAGATCCGCTGGGCCACGAGCACGCCCATCCCGTCACTGGGAAAGAAAAGGTCCGGTGCAACTTCCTTGCACTTCCCCCGGGCCATCCAATCGGTATTCATTGTTCCGCTCCTCTTTCACGCACCATTCTAAAGCAGGTGCCAGTCGGGTCCTAGGGTCTTGGGATAGGAGTTTCGTAAGAATTCGGGGCGGGATTTCGCTGCTACCAGGGAGAACGTGTGCGCGGCGCTCGGGGCTACGCTGGCGCCGATCGCCGAAATGCCAGGAGGTGCGGATGTCCCCGGACGCCGAGGACGAGGTTGTCGAAGAGGGTGAGCAGTTCGAGCCCATCGGCCACGTGCGCGTCGTGTATCTCGGCCCCGTCGCGCCCCACTGGGAGGTCCAGAGCGACTACGGGCCGGCCGACGTGATCGACCAATTCCGTGACCGCGTGCTGGCCCGGCTGGTCCTGCTGCCGCCGCACGACCCCCAGTTCCGACGCAACAGCGAGCGGGTCGTGCGCGACGCCGAGCGGGAGCAGCTGGCCCTCGAATGGGTCCTCGACTACGGCGAGGAAGCCGAGGGCTAGGCAGAGCTTGAGCCCGGCGCGGCCGGTCCCGGCGCTGGTCGGGACGGCTTTTGGCTGCACCCATCTTGCATCCGAGGGGAAACTGGGCCGACACCCCGGCGGTGGAAGCATGTCCCTCCGTTGACGGTCCCGGGACGGGGGATTCCCGGGGCCACACGAGGGGGAGGCAGCTGTGGGACTGGGGGAGATCCACACGATCGACGAGGCACCGATCGTCCGTGAGATGCAGGGGCTCATCGGCCCGCTGAGCGGCGACGAGGCCGCGTTGGTGCGAGCGCTGACACCGGCGGACCTGTCGTGGAGCGAGATGGTCCAGCACATGTTCGAGCTCGTCGACCTGCTGGCGACGGTGCGCCGGGACGAGGAGATGGCGGACTACGTCTACGCCATCGCGCCGGACTGGAACGACAGCATCGAGCTGCTCGTGCTGGGGGGTGCGATCAGCACCGCGGTCGAGCGCCACGAGCTGGCGCGCGCCGCCTGAGCGCTTTCCGCCTCAGTCGCCTGACGTTCAGTCCATCAAGCCGATACGCGCGAGCCACAGGCCGGGCGCGTCGACTTCGGCGGGCGTGGGCAGATCGAGCTCGTCGCCCAGCAGGCGGGTGAGCGCGTCGTCGCCGGCCCGCTCGATCACGCCCTGCACGAACGCACGGCCCCGGTCGACCTCTTCCTGGCCCACGTCGAGCCCGAAGAGCCCGGCGAAGGCCTGCTCACCCTTCCCCTCTTCGATCCTGTAGCGGTACCACGCCTCACGCAGCGCGCCCGGCGACGAGGTCAACGTCTCGGCGATCGTGCCCGTCACGTGGTCGACGTACGCGCCGATGGCCGTCGTCAGCGCGGTGAGCGCGCTCGAGATGTTGCGCTGCTCGGGGCTGATGAGGTCGGCCAGCAGCGCCTCGGGGTCGCCCAGGGCCTCTTCGATTGAGGCCTGGTCGCCCAGGTTCAGTCCGTCACCCAGGCGTTCGACGATGTTGCGCTGCGCCGCGGCCGCGTGCGCCGACGCATCGCCGAGCAGCGTGCTGAGCGTGGAGCGCACGCCGGGGCGCGTCAGCACGGCGTGCATGGTGAGCTCGCGCAGGCAGACCCACAGCTGCACCTCTTGGAGCGGCAGGCTCCAGTCGTCAGCGAAGCGCGCCACGTTGCCCGGCACGAGCAGCAGCGTCGGGGACTCGGGCCACGGGAGCGGCAACGCGTACTGGCCGAAGGCGCGCCGCGCCAGATGTCCGGCGGCCGAGCCGAACTGCATGCCGAGGAAGACAGGGCCGAGCGTCAGCGCGAACTGCCCGATGAGCCCGCCCAGCCCGCCGCCCGCCTCGAGGTCGAGTGCACTGAGGTCGGTCGAGGGCACCGCGGCGGCGCCCTGTTGTTGCGCCTCGACCATCGCCTTGAGCACCGGCCGGTAGGCCTCGAGCGCGCGGAAGGACCATTGCCCCGGCCCCACCGCCTCGAAGGACACGCCGGTGCTGCCCGAGGTCGGCGTGATGCCGGTGGCGGCGGCCACGTGGAGCTCGGCCACCCGGGCCAGCTCCTCGAACGCGATGCGCACGAGCGGGTCGGGGGTTTCGTCCTGGCCGCCGTCGGTGGCGACGCCGAAGGCGAGTGTGCGCGCCGCCTCGAACCAACTGTCGCCCGCGCCGGGCCCCGACCCGATGACCTTCATCAGATCGCCGAGCAGACCCCCCATCGGATTGTCGGGGTCGATCGAGCCACCAAACATGCTCACCCCTGCATGCTACGAGGACTTGCCCAGCGTCACGCCCACCGCCTTGGCACCCGAGGCCCCCGGCGCTCCTGTGACCGAAACGGACACCGGGGTGCCCGGCTCGAGCACGTAGAGGCGGGCGCGCAGCTCGGCGAAGGTGCGGACGGGCAGACCGTTCACCGCCGTGATCACCTCGCCGGCTTGGAGGTGGCCCCAGGCCGGGGTGCCGCTCGGCACCGTCATGAGCTTGGCCCCCGCGCCGCCCGGGACGTCGCTGCCCTGGACGCCGAGCACCCCGGGCACGACCCGGTTGCCGGAGCGGAGGTCGTTGGCGACGCCGACCACCAATTGCGTCGGGATGAACGTCACGGTGGACGAGCCCGGCGAGGGCTCGCAGAGGATGCCGATGACGGCGCCGCTCGCATTCAGCAAGGGCTCGCCGGGCGTCTGGTTGGTGAGCCCCGGTGACGACGTGATGGCGCCCATGCCGCTGTCGGGACAGGCGGCGCTCGTGCTCCCCGTCGCGACGGCGGTCAGCGAGCCCGGGGTGGCCTGGAGCGCGACGGTCGACCCGGTGGCCGGCGCGAAACCGACGGCGTTGTCCGGGGCGCCGCCGCCGAGGGCGCCGTCGTCGGCGAACGGCGCCACCGGCACGTCGGCGGGCACGTTCACCAGCGCGACGTTGGACGTGGCGTCCGTCGCCACGACGGACGCGTGCTCGAGCTTGCCGCCGGGAGCGACCATGTCGATGCGCTGGACGCCGGCGAGGAGATCGGCCGTCGTCGCCACCATGCCGCCCTCGGCCACCGCCACGCCGATCAGCGTCACGCTGCCGTGCGACGTCGTCGCCTGGAGCTCGACCAGGGAGCGGGCGGCGGTCTGGGCGGCGGCCGGCACCCCGTTGATGCGACTGGTCAGCGTGGTGAGCGTCGCCCCGCCGGGTGCGTTGCGCGCGCCGCCCCCGAGGGGCTTCTGGGACGCGGGGGAGAGGAGCACGACCAGGAAGGCCCCGACCGCGGCGACAGCGGCCGCTGCGATGAAGACCATGAGCGGGCCGCGATAGCGGTGCTTGGCCGGCGGGGTGAGCACGGGGCCGGCGGCGGGCACCGCCGGCACCTGCTCGCTCGGATGGCGCCACAGACGGTCGTCGGGGTCGATCCAGCCGCGCAGCGGCGATTCCGGCTCGTCCGGGTCCGCACCCCCCTCGTCACGTCCCGGATCGCCGCTTTCCGGCTCATCGGGCAGGCCACTCACCTGGGCGAGGCTACCGAGATCAATCGCAAAAGTGCCGTCGCACCTCAGGGTGGCCGTACCATGAGACCGCATGTCGCGGGACCTGGCCATCGACCTCGGTACCGCCAACACGCTGGTCTACGCCAAAGGGAAGGGCCTCGTCCTCAACGAGCCGACCGTCGTCGCCCTCGACTCGCGCAGCCGGGAGGTGCTCGCGATCGGCACCGATGCCTGGCAGATGATCGGGCGCACCCCGGGCTACATCGTGGCGGAACGCCCGCTGCGCGGCGGCGCCATCACCGACTTCGAGGTGACCGAGCGCATGCTCAGCGTCCTGCTGCACCGGGTCGGGGTCAGCCGCATCAACCGGCCCAAGGTGCTCATCTGCGTGCCCTCCGCCATCACCGCGGTGGAGCGGCGCGCCGTCAAGGAGGCGGCGCGGCGGGCCGGCGCTTCGGCCAGTTACCTGATCGAGCAGCCGATGGCGGCGGCGATCGGTGCGGGCCTGCCCATCCACGAGCCCGTCGGCAACATGGTGGTCGACGTCGGGGGCGGCACCGCGGAGATGGCGGTGATCTCGCTGGGCGGCGTCGTCGCGGTGCGGGCGCTGCGCTGCGGGGGTTTCGACTTCGACGCGTCCATCCAGAGCTTCGTCCGCAACAAGCACGGCGTGGCGATCGGCGAGCGCACGGCGGAAGCGGTGAAGATGGCCATCGGGTCGGCGTTCCCCTACCAAGGCGAGCAACAGGCCGAGATCCGCGGCCGCGAGGTGGCGACGGGCCGGCCGAAGACGGTGGTGCTCACGCCGATGGACGTGCGGGGCGCGCTGGCGGACAACGTCGCGAACATCGTGCAGACGGCCGCCGTCTGCCTGGGCGAGGCGGCTCCCGAGCTGGCCCAGGACATCATGTTCGAGGGGATCCACCTCACCGGCGGCGGCGCGCTGCTCCGGGGCATGACCCAGCGGCTCGCCGACGCGACCGCGGTGCCGGTGCACCTGGTGGACACGCCGCTCGAGTGCGTGGTGCAGGGCGCGGGGATCTGCCTGCAGTCCTTCGACCGACTGAAGCGGCTGTTCACCCAGGACGAGTAGGCGGGGCCGGGGCCGCGCCGCCCGGTTCGGTCTCCAGCAGTTCATCGGCCGCCTGGCGGACCTGCCAGTCCCGGTCCTCGGCGGCGCCGCGCAAGGCCGGTTCGACGCGGGGGTCGTCGAAACCCGCCAGCGCAACGGTGGCTCGTCGCCGGACGGTCGGACGATCGGCGAGCGCGTGGAGCACCGCGTCGAGCCCGTCGGGGTCGCCGATGGCGCCGAGGGCAGCGACCGCCGCCTCGCGACAGCGGGCGTCGTCGTGTGTCGTCGCGAGGGTGACGAGCGCGGGCACGGCGGGGCGATACCGGCGTTCGCCGGCGAACCACGCGGCCCCGACCGCGACCAGCGGGTCGGGGTCGGCCAGGGCGGCGGTCAGCGCTGCGGGCAGAGCGGAGCGCGACCCGTTGCCCCGCACCTCGAGAGCGGCTTCGACCGCACGCCGGCGCACCGCGGGGGCGCCGTCGGCCAGGGCCCCGACCACGTCGGCCACCGTCAGCGCCCCGAGGCGGGCCAGGGCGCCGACGGCGGCGGCGCGCACGCTCGCATCCGAGTCGGCCAGGCCGCGGCGGGCGGCGGGCTCGTCCCCCCGGTGGCCCGCCAGGGCGACGGTGCGGCGGCGGCGCTCGGCGCGACGGTCGCGGCCATCATCCATGGCAACATCGTCGTTCACCGGTTTCGAGTATGTCCGACCCTCACGCGCCCGCCGACGGGGGCCCCGCCCCCAACCCACCCCAGCCGCCCCCACCCGGCGAGGCGATGCGGCGATTCGTCCAAGGTGAGGGAGAAGGAACCGAGTGGCCCGCACCCCCGCCCGGGGAAGAGCGCAAACGGCGCCGGTGGCCCTACGTGGTGCTCGGCTTCCTGGTCCTGGTGGCGCTGGCGGCCATCATCGCAGCGCAGATCTCGATTCCCTACTACGTGATCACGCCGGGGGACGCGTCGCCGGTCGGCCAGTACATCGAGGTGCCCCAGGCGGACAACCATGCGATCAGCGGCAACATCTTGCTGACCGACGTGTTCGTGTCGCAGCTGAACGCGCTCGGGTACCTGCAGTACCACTTCCTCGACTCCAACAACGAGATCTACTCGAGCCAGGACCTGCTCGGTCCGTCGACGAGCAGCGGCGAGTTCGTCGACCAGGGCTACCTGCAGATGGCGCAGGCCCAGTCGTTCGCCACGGCGGCCGCGCTCTCGCATCTCGGCTACACGGTGACCTCATCGAACGTCGGCGCGCTCATCTACGGAATCGTGCCGGGTTCCCCGGCGGCCAAGACGTTGAAGGTGGCGCAGGTGATCACCGCGGTCAACGGTACGCCGACCACATCTGAATGCGGGCTGATCGAGGCGCTGCACAACTACGCGCCCGGCACGAAGGTGACCCTGAGCGTCGAGCAGTCGTTCATCAACGACGTGGGGACGTTCGTGAGCGGCCCGGTCGACCAGAAGCCGGTCACGCTGGCGAAGGCACCGAAGGCGTCGGTGGTCAATTTCTGCGGCGGGGCGCCGATCACGCAGACAGCGTTCATCGGCGTCGAGGCCGAGACCCAGCAGGACTGGCATTTCCCCGTCAACGTCACGGTGCACACCCAGGACATCGGCGGCCCCTCGGCCGGGTTGGCCATGACGCTCGGCATCATCGACAAGCTGAGCGGCGGCCGGCTCACCGGCGGCCACGTGGTGGCGGCGACCGGGACGATCGACCAGAACGGCAACGTCGGTGATGTGGGCGGTGTCGCCGAGAAGACGATCGCGGTGGAGCGGGCGGGTGCAACCGTGTTCTTCGTGCCCAAGGTGGAGCTCAAGACCGCAGAGGCCAAGGCTTCTTCGCAGCTCCACGTCTATGCCGTCAGCAACTTGGATCAGGTGTTGCGGATCCTGCAGCGGCTGGGCGGCACGATCACGACGAATCCGGTGCCGGCCCAGGCAGCGTCGTAGGCTGCCTCCATGGCCGACGTCCGTCCACCCATCTCCTCCTCCCGCCTCGTCACCGGGGACATCGCCAAGCACTCGTTCGCCATCGTGCGACGGGGCTTCGACACCGACGAGGTGCGCTCCTACCTCCAGTCCGTCTCGCGGAGCCTCGAGGCGCTCGAAGAGCGCGAGCAGGAGCTGCGGGACGCCGTCGCCGAGGCCGAGGAACGGGCGGCGCACCCCGTCGTCGACGAGGCCACGCTCACCGCGTCGCTCGGCCAACACAGCGCGCAGATCCTGCGCCACGCCCACGACGAGGCGGCCAAGATCGTGGCCCAGGCCCAGGAGGGGGCCGCCGCCCTCCTGCGCGAGACCCAGATCCAGGTCGAGGCGCTCCAGGAGAGTACGGAGTCCTCCGCGGCAGAGCGAGTGGCCGAGGTGGAGCTGCTCGTGGCCAACGCGGAACAGGAGGCGCGCGTCGACAGCCAGCGCATCGTGAGCGACGCCGTCGCCGAGGGCGAGGCCGTCATCGCAAAGGCAAAGGACGAAGGGCGCACGCTGCTCGAGCAGGTGCAAGAAGCGCGCCGGCGCGTGCTGGCCGACCTGGCGTCGCGCCGACGTGCGCTGGGAATCCAGATCGAGCAGCTGCGTGCGGCGCGCGACGAGATGGGCGTCGGTGCACGGCGTGCGGGACAGGGTGGACGGCATCCTGAACCAACTCGACCGCACCGACGAAGAGGCGCGCGCGGCCGCGGTGGCGGTGGCCGAACAGTTCCGGCTGCACGGCGGGCCCGACGAGCCGCACGACCAGGACTCGCTCGAAGCAGTGATCGCCGAGGACCCGGACGAGGGGCCGGCGCCGGCCGTCCGCGTCCTCGAGGTCGATGTGGAGGCCGACGAGACCGGTGCCGGAACCGGGGGAGCGACCGACGAGGCCGTGGCGGGCGCACCATCGGTCGACGAGCTGTTCGCGCGCATCCGGGCCGGCTCCGACGACCCCGAAGACGGGGGTGCGGCCGCCGACCCTGAGGCCTCGGCAGAGCCCGTGCCCGAGGCGGCGACGCAGGCCATAGAAGTGGTCGTGGTGGAGCCGGCCGACGACGCGGAGGATGCGCCACCTCCGGGGCCGGACGACCCGCTGATCGCGCAACGTGACGAGCTGCTGGGGCCGGTGACGGCGCGACTCAGCCGAGCCGTGAAGCGCGCGCTCGGCGACGACCAGAACCGGCTGCTCGATCGCATCCGCAGCACGCCCTTGTTCAGCGGCGAAGAGTTGCTCGGTCCGGAAGAGGAGCATCGGGCCGTGTTCGAGCACGCGGTGCGCGCGCATCTGGGTGAGGCGTATGCCGCCGGCGCGGCGTTCGCAGGAGCACCAGGGGCCGGTGTCCCCGACGAGGGCACGATCGAGGAGTCGACGACGGGCCTGGCCCACGTCGTCGTCACGATGCTGCGCCGTCAGATCGGCGGCGACGACGGCGATCTGGGCGACCAGGTGAGCGCGGCGTACCGCGAATGGCGCGGCGAGCGCGTCCAGCGCGTCTCCGGCGACTACGCGACGCAGGCCTTCTCGGCGGGGGTGGTCGCGGCGGGCGCGGACCAAAAACTGCGTTGGGTCGTGACCTCGTCCACCGGGTGCTCGGACTGTGAGGACAACGCGTTGGCCGGCGCGGTCAGCGCGAGCGAAGCCTTCCCGACCGGCCATGCGCACCCACCCGCCCACTCGGGCTGCCGCTGTCTCGTGGCGCCGACGAGCGACTGACCTGGAGAATTCCGCCCGCCCGCACGGCACACGGTGCCGTTAGGGCTGCAGAAGCGGACGTTAGGCTCCCTCCGTGCGCATCCCCAGCGACCTACCGGCTGATCCCTCGCCGCCGCGCCGACGGCACCGCGCTCGCTGGTGGATCGCCGGGCTCGCCGTCCTCATCATCATCCTGCTGATTTCGCTCCGTTCGCTGGCGAACATCTACACCGACAGCCTCTGGTTCTCCTCGGTCAACTTCCACAACGTCTTCTCGACGTTGCTCGTCATCAAGCTCGGGCTCTTCGGCGTCTTCGGCGCGATCTTCTTCGCGGTGCTCTGGGTCAACCTCGTCGTGTGCGACCGCATTGCCGGCCACGACATCGTGTTGGCCCAGGAGGACGAGCTGGTGCGGCGCTACCAGCACTACGTGCGGCCCTACTCCGGGCGGATCTACGTCGCCATCGCCTTCGTGCTGGCGCTCATCGGCGCATCGGGGACGATCAGCCAGTGGAACAATTGGATCCTGTTCCGCCACGGGGGCAACTTCGGAGTCACGGACCCGCAGTTCCACAAGGACATCGGCTTCTACGTCTTCAAGCTGCCATTCCTGATCTTCTGCGTCGACTGGACGCTCGCCATCCTCATCGTGACGCTGGGCGTCACCCTGGTCTTCCACTACCTCAACGGCGGGATCCAGCCTCAGCGCGGACTGCCGCGGGTGCGGCCACCGGTCAAGGCCCACATCTCGGTCCTGCTCGCGCTCATCGCACTGGACAAGGCGGTGGGCTACATCTTTCAGCGCTGGTCGATGGTCAACGCGTCGGACGGCTATGTCAACGGTGCCGGCTACACCGACGTCCACGCACGGCTCCCCGCCGAGCTGCTCCTCGTCTACGTGTCGATCGGCGCGGCGCTCATCCTGCTCTACAACATCCGGCGTCAGGGCTGGACGCTGCCGGTGCTGGCCGTGGGGATCTGGGCGTTCGTGGCGCTCGTGGTCGGCATCATCTACCCCGCCCTGCTGCAGGCGCTCAAGGTCAACCCGGCCCAGAGCTCACTCGAGGCGCCCTACATCCAGCGCAACATCACCGCGACCCGCGCCGCCTACGGCCTCAAGCACGTCGCGGTGCACCCGTTCCCGGCGTCGACGACCATCACGCCGAGCCAGACGGTGCTCAACGCGCGGACGATCTACAACATCCGGCAGTGGGACCCCGACCCGTCGATCTCGCTGGAGACGTTCCAGCGGATCGAGGGAATCAAGTCCTACTACGCGTTCCCCTCCCTCGGGGTGGACCGGTACGTGCTCGGGGGTGTCTACAACCCGGTGCTGATCGGAGTGCGTGAGATCTCACCGTCGGGGGTGCCCTCGCAGACGTGGGTGAACACCCACCTGCAGTACACGCACGGCAACGCGGCCGCCGTGGCCCCGGCCAACCAGACGAGCAACACGACCAACGCCAACCCGGTTTTCGCAGTCTCGGGCATACCCCCGGCGTCGTCGCAGGGATTGCCCAAGATCACGCAGCCCAACGTCTACTTCGGGTTGGGCGAGTCGGGCTATGTCGTGGCCAACACGAAACAGGCCGAGGTCGACTACCAGCAGTCGAACGGCAACAACATCGAGAGCCACTACAGCAAGAGCGGCGGCGTCCAGCTGTCGAACTTCTTCTCCAAGGCGGCGTTCGCACTGCGGCTGGGCGACTTCAACCTGCTGATCTCGAGCCAGATCACCGACAAGTCACGCATCATGTTCGTGCGGGACCCGCTCGCAATGGCACAGAAGGCGGCGCCGTTCCTCAGCTTCGACCACGATCCCTACGCCGTGATCTACAGAGGCCAGATCGACTGGATCCTTGACGGCTACACGACGACGTCGAACTACGCGTACTCCCAGAACGCCGGCTCACAGCAGGTTGCCATCGGCAGCACGCTCCCGAGCAACTACAACTACGTGCGCAATTCGGTCAAGGTCGTGGTCAACGCGTACACGGGCCAGATGACGTTCTACGACATCGACCCGAGCGACCCGATCCTCCAGGCCTACTCGGCCGCCTTCCCGCACATGTTCGTGCCTATCCGCGACATGCCAGCGGGTCTGCAGGCCCATCTCCGCTACCCCGAGGACATCTTCTCCGTACAGTCAGCCATCTACGGGCGCTACCACCTGAGGAACCCGCAGCAGTTCTATGCCGCCAGCAACGCCTGGCAGCTGTCGCCCACGGCCGGCGCCGGACCACAGTCACAGGCCCTGCTGGCGCAGAACACCTACAACAACCAGGGCCAGCTGATCTCGACGACACCGGCGCGCATGTCGCCGCAGTACCAGGTCTATTCGTTGCCGGGCACCGACCCGACGGACCCGAACAACCAAGTCTTCACCGTTTCGGACGGGTTCGTGCCGGCGACGCAGTCGTCGGGGTCGAGCACGACCCAGAACTTCAACCTCACCGCGTGGATGGTGGGGAGGTCGGATCCGGCGACCTACGGGCAGCTCAATTTGTACGAAGTCCCTCAAGGCACGGTCGGTCCGGCCAATGCTGACGCCGAGATCCAGGCCGACAACAACGTGTCGTCGGCCATCACGCTGCTCAACCAGCACGGGTCGCAGGTGCTGCTGGGCGAGACCCTCATGGTCCCGATCGCGGACTCGATGGTGTACATCCGGCCGCTTTACGTGGCGGCGAGCTCCAACCCACAGCCCAAGCTCGAGTACGTCGTCGCCGTCCTGGGCGGGACGGTGGCATTCGACACGTCGCTTTCAGCGGTGATGAGCGATATCACGCACGTGGCGCTACCGTCCTCGTCGACCGGCGGGTCGTCGACCGGCACGGTGCCGGCCGCCCTCTCGAGCATCCTCGCGGCGGCCCAGACCGACTACGACAACGCGCAGGCGGCACTGAAGGCGCAAAACCTCTCGCAGTACCAGACGGACATCGCGGCCATGGAACAGCAGCTCGCCTCGGCCCAGGACGTGCTGAACGCGACCACGGGCGGCACCACAACGACGACCACGACGACCACGATCCCGAAGATCCCGGCGAAGGGAAAGAAGACGAGTGGGACGACGTCGACCACGACGTCGTCGACCACCACGACATCGACCGCGCCGACGAGCACCGAGCCGCGGGGAGGTGCCACCACGACGTCGACGAGCGCATCGGCGGCGGGCGTGGTCTCGGGGGGCCGGCGCTAAGGGCTTCGTGGGGGGATGCCGGCGCCCAGGTCTTCGGGTCCGGCGGTCGCAGTTG
>DATMMN010000188.1:0-11904 GCA_035569675.1 Acidimicrobiales bacterium
GATCTCCACACGCGCATCGCCCAGCCGAACCTTCTCGTGAAGATACCGGCGACGAAGCAGGGCATCCCGGCGATCGAGACGATGATCGGCGAGGGTCGCAGCATCAACGTCACCTTGATCTTCGGACTGGACCGGTACGACGAGGTCATGGAGGCCTACCTGCGCGGCCTCGAGGCGCTCGTGGCGGCCGGGCGCGACGACCAACTCGCGCACGTGGCGAGCGTGGCCTCCTTCTTCGTCAGCCGGGTCGACACCGAAGTCGACCGCCGCCTCGAGAGCCTGGCCGGGGGTGAGGGCGGTGACCCCGCCATCCTCGGCCTGCGGGGAACCGGCGCGGTCGCCCAGGCGCAGTCTGCGTATCAACACTTCCATCGCACCTTCAGCGGCGACCGCTGGGAGGCGCTCCGCGACAAGGGGGCGCGGGTGCAGCGGCCGCTGTGGGCGTCGACGTCGACGAAGAACCCGAGCTACTCGGACCTGCTGTACGTCGACAGCCTCATCGGCCCGGCGACCGTCAACACCATGCCGGAGGGCACCCTGTCGGCGTTCGAAGACCACGGGACCCTCAAGCGCACGGTCGACGCGGACGCCGACGCCGCCACCGAGGCGCTGGCGAGGCTGAAGGACGCGGGCATCGACATGCTCGACGTCGAGCAGACGCTCGAGGACGAGGGCGTGCACAGCTTCGCCAAGTCCTTCGACGAGCTGCTGCAGATGCTGACCGACAAGGCCGCGACGTTCTGATCGCCTGGCTGTCCTACCGAGAGGAGCACGCATGAAGATCGCCATGATCGGCTTGGGCAAGATGGGCGCCAACATGAGCGAGCGCCTACTGAAGGGCGGGCACGAGGTGGTCGCCTACGACCTGAGCGCCGACGCGCTCAAACAGGCGGCGTCGAAGGGAGCGGAGACGGCGACGACGCTCGAGGAGCTGGCGGCGAAGCTCAGCCCGCCGCGGGCCGCGTGGGTGATGTTGCCGGCGGGGAAGGTCACGAACGACACGATCAATGCGCTGGCGGAGCTCTTCGACAAGGGCGACGTGATCGTCGACGGCGGCAATTCCAAGTTCACGGAGGCCGAGGGCATCGCGGTGCGATTGGCGAAGAAGGGCGTCGGCTTCGTCGATGCCGGCACGTCGGGGGGCGTGTGGGGACTGACCGAGGGCTACTGCCTCATGGTGGGCGGCACCAAGGAGTCCGTGGCGGTCGTCGAGCCCGCACTGCTCACCCTGGCGCCCGAGGGCGGGTACGCGCACGTCGGGCCGGTGGGCGCCGGGCACTTCGTGAAGATGGTCCACAACGGGATCGAGTACGGGATGATGCAGGCGTACGCCGAGGGTTTCGAGGTGATGGCCCGCGCCGACGAGTTCAGCCTGGACCTGCACGAGATCGCGTCGATCTGGCGCTACGGCTCGGTCGTGCGCAGCTGGCTCCTGGAGCTCGCGGAGCGCGCCCTGCGGCCCGACGCGGGGTTCGACGGGATCGCACCGGTCGCGGTGGACTCGGGCGAAGGCCGCTGGACGGCGTTGGAGGCGATCAACCGCGGCGTCCCTGCGCCGGTGATCGCCACCTCGCTGTTCACCCGCTTCGCGTCCCAGGACAAGGACTCGTTCCAGCTCAAAATGGTCGCCGCTTTGCGAAACCAGTTCGGCGGCCATGCCGTGACGCTCGAGTCGGGCGGACTGGGCATGGAGACCGAGACTCCAGCCCCGTAGGCGACCCGCCACCGTGCTCACCCCTGTCGAAGACGTCACTCGCGCGTTCGCCGACGCCGTCATCGCGGCGTTCGCGTCGCGTCCCGGAGCGAGGTTCGCGCTCGTGCTGTCCGGGGGCCCGACGGCGCGGGCGTGCTACGAGGTGCTCGCCGAGGCCGGCGGGGTGGACTGGTCGCTCGTCGACGTCTACGTGGGCGACGAGCGGATCGTGCCGCCAGACGACGAGGACGCAAACCAGCGGCTGATCCGGGAGGCCTTGATCGACCGGGTGGGCGGTGTGGGCTCGTTCCGGCCGTGGGACACCACGCTGCCGGTCGACGATTGCGTGGCCGCCTACCAGCGCGTGATCGGCGACCTCGTCACGGGTCCCGGGATCGACCTGATCCATCTCGGCATGGGGCCCGACGGGCATACGGCCTCGCTCTTCAAGGGTTCGGCCGCGCTCGATGCGGAACCGGGCGAACTGGTGGCCGCGAACGAAGACCCGAACGGGGTCAACCCCCATCCGAGACTGACGCTGACGCTCCCCGTCATCAACTCGGCACGCCTGGCCGTCTTCACCGTGGCCGGCGCGTCCAAGGCAGACGCCGTCGCCGCCCTGTTGCGGGGCGAGGACATCCCGGCCGCTCGTGTCCACGCCGGTCATGTGTTGTGGCTGGTGGATGGTCCGGCCCGAGCCGAAGCCCCCTAGATTGGCGCGATGCTGAGCGACGCCGACCTCCTCCGTTCGCCGCTGTCCGACCTCACGGCGCTGGCCCGCGTGGTGCGCGACGGCGCCCACGGCCGGCGGGTGACGTTCTCCCCCAAGGTCTTCATCCCCCTGACCATGCTGTGCCGCGACCGCTGCGGCTACTGCACCTTCGCCAAGGCGCCGGCCCGGCTGGAGTCGCCGTACCTGACGCCCGAGGAGGTGCTGGCGGTGGCGCGGGCGGGGCAGGAGGCGGGGTGCCACGAGGCCTTGTTCACGCTGGGCGAACGGCCCGAGCTGCGCTACCCGGTGGCCGCCGAGTGGTTGGCGGCCCACGGATACGGGTCGACGGTCGAGTATCTCGCTGCGATGTGCCGGCTCGTGGTCGAAGAGACGGGACTGCTCCCGCACGCGAACGCCGGGGCGTTGTTCGCCGAGGAGCTGGCCGTGCTGCGGCCGGTGACCGCGAGCCAGGGCATGATGCTCGAGTCGCTGGCGGAAGGATTGGCGGCGCACCGGGGCGCGCCGGACAAGGAGCCGGCCCGGCGCCTCGCCACGCTCGAAGCGGCGGGCGAGCTGGCGATCCCGTTCACGACGGGGATCCTCGTCGGGATCGGCGACACGCGGACCGACCAGCTGGCGACGCTGCGGGCGATCGCGGCGTCCCACGTCCGGCACGGCCACGTCCAAGAGGTCATCGTGCAGAACTTCCTCCCGAAGCGCGGGACGGCGATGGCAAAGGCGGCACCGTGCCCGGCCGACGACCTCGTGTGGGCCATCGCGGTGGCCCGGCTCGTGCTGCCGGCCGAGGTGCACTTGCAGGCGCCGCCCAACCTGTCCGACGACCTCGCGCCGCTGCTCGAGGCGGGGATCGACGACTGGGGCGGCGTCTCTCCGGTGACGGCCGACCACGTGAACCCCGAGCGAGCCTGGCCGGCCTTGGAGGTGTTGCGGGAAGCGACGGAGGCGGCCGGGCACACGCTGGCGCCGCGGCTCACGCTCTACCCGTCGTTCGCGCTCGACCCGGCGCGGTGGCTCGACGAGGCGATGCGCTTCCCGGTGCTGGACGCTTCCGACGCGGAGGGCCTGGCCCGCGACGCCGTGTGGTGCTCGGGAGGCGAGGAGGCGCCGCCGGCGCTGCTCGACGGCCCGGTGCCCGTGCGTGTACCGGCGGCCGGTGGCGCGACCGCCGGCGGGGCGGTGGGCGAGGTCCTGGCGGGGGTGGCCCTCGGGCAAGAGGTCGGGATAGCGGAGATCGTCACGCTGTTCGGGGCGCGCGGTTCGGACGTGCGCCGGGTGGCCGAGGTGGCCGACGACCTGCGCAGCCGGATCGCAGGCGACGCCGTGACCTACGTGCACAACCGCAACATCAACTACACGAACGTGTGCACGTTCAAGTGCCGGTTCTGCGCGTTCTCCAAGGGCCCCCTCTCGCTCAACCTGCGCGGTGCGCCGTACCTGCTCGAGCTCGACGAGATCACGCGGCGCGTGGTTGAAGCCGAGGCCGAAGGCGCGACCGAGGTGTGCCTCCAGGGCGGGATCCATCCGAACTTCGACGGGGACTACTACCTGCACGTGCTCGAGGCGGTGCGGGAGGCCTCGACGACCATCCACATCCACGCCTTCACCGCACTGGAGGTGACCGAGGGGGCGCGGCGCTCGGAGGTGCCGCTGGCCGAGTACCTGACCCGCCTGCGCGACGCCGGGCTCAAGACGCTCCCGGGGACCGCAGCCGAGATCCTCGACGACGAGGTGCGCGCGGTGCTGTGCCCGGACAAGATCTCGACGGACGAGTGGCTCGAAGCGCACCGGACCGCGCACGCCGTGGGGCTGCGCTCCAACGTGACGATCATGTTCGGCTCGGTGGAGCAACCGGTCAGCTGGGCCCGCCACATCGTGGCGACGCGGGCGCTGCAGCGCGAGACGGGGGGCTTCACCGAATTCGTGCCGCTGCCCTTCGTCCACATGGCAACCCCGATCTACCTCCAGCGCCGGGCGCGGCGGGGCCCGACCTTCCGCGAGGCGCTGCTGATGCACGCGGTGGGGCGGATCGCCTACGCCGGCTACATCGACAACATCCAGGTGAGCTGGGTGAAGATGGGGGCCGAGGGCTCCCGCCAGGTGCTGCGCGCGGGCGTCAACGACCTCGGCGGCACGCTGATGGACGAGAACATCTCCCGGGCGGCCGGGGCGCGCCACGGCCAGCGCATGGGCGTCGAAGACCTCGAGGCCATCGTCGCACCGCTCGGGCGCCCGCTGGTGCAGCGCTCCACCCTCTACGCGCAGGCCGGAGCCTCGGCGAGCGCGTGAGCGACACCGCTGACGAGGCGGAAAGGGCGGCGCGGGAGCACGCTTTCGAGGACCTCTTCGTTGACCGGGCGCTCTCCCCCGCGCAGGCGCGCGAGCTCGAAACGATGATCGGCTCGCTCGACGACATGGCCCGCGAGGGCACGTCGGTGGGCGATCTCAAGATCGCCAGCGCCGCCCTGGGCGAGATGGCCGAGGCCTTCCGGGTGTTTCGGCCCTACCGTCATATCCGCAAGCTCACCATGTTCGGCTCGGCGCGTACGAAGCCCGAGGACCCCGTGTACATCCTCGCCCGCGACCTGGCGGCGTCGCTGGCGGCGGCGGGCTGGATGGTCGTGACGGGCGCGGGGCCCGGCATCATGGCGGCCGGTCTCGAGGGCGCCGGACGCGAGCACGCGTTCGGCGTCAACATCCGGCTCCCCAACGAGGAGACGGCGAATCCCTTCATCGCGCAGGACCCCAAGCTGGTCGAGATGCGCTACTTCTTCACCCGCAAACTGATGCTGATCAAGGAGTCGCACGCCTACGCGATCCTCCCCGGCGGCTTCGGCACCCAGGACGAGGCCTTCGAGCTCCTGACGCTCCTGCAGACGGGGAAGGCCGAGCCCGCGCCGGTGGTGATGGTGGAGACGCCGGGCGGCACGTACTGGCACACCTGGTTGCGCTTCCTGACGGAGGAGGCCATCGGTGCCGGGTGGGTCTCGCCGGACGACACGGCGCTCTTCAAGGTCACCAACACGATGGAGGAGGCGAGTGCGGAGGTCCTCGGCTTCTACCGCAACTACCACTCGATCCGCTGGGTCGGCGACCTGCTCGTGCTGCGCGTGCAGACGCAGCCGAGCAAGGCGGAGCTGGCCGACCTCAACGCGCGCTTCGGCGACATCGTGCTGCAGGGCAGCATCCGCACGGCCTCCCCCTTCCCGCCCGAGCGCAACGACCACCCCGAGCTCCCCCGCCTCGCCTTCCGCTTCGACCGGTTCCACTACGCCCGCTTGCGGATGCTGATCGACGCGATCAACCAGTGCACCGGGTGACATCCGCCGGGTGAGAGGGTTACGTTCGCGCGCGTGATGCTGGCGCGTCGGTGCGTGGCGGCGACGGCCGCGGTGTTGGCCTTGGCCGCCGGCGGCATCGACTGGGCCGCGTCACCCGCGGCTGCCGACTCTCCTCCCACCGCCCCACTGGCTCCCGACGGTGCGGTGCCATTCGGCACGACGCCGCAGGGCGCCAACGCAGTGTCCGGACCCAACGCGCCGATCGTCGGCTTGGCGGCCGATCCGAACGGCAGGGGGTACTGGCTCGTCGGATCGGACGGCGGCGTCTTCAACTACGGCCCTCCGTTCTACGGCTCGACCGGCTCGCTCCACCTCAACGCGCCGATCGTCGGCATGGCAGCTCCGCCCTCCGGCTCCGGCTACTGGCTGGCGGCCTCCGACGGCGGCATCTTCAGCTACGGCCTGGCCCAGTTCTTCGGCTCAGCCGGCTCGCTCCACCTCAACGCGCCGATCGTCGGCATGGCGCCCACGCCCGACGGTGGCGGCTACTGGCTGGTGGCCTCCGACGGCGGGATCTTCAATTACGGCGACGCCGGGTTCTACGGCTCGACGGGCTCGACCCAGCTCAACGCCCGGATCGTGGGGATGGCGGCGACGCCGTCGGGACGCGGTTACTGGCTGGTGGGGGCCGACGGCGGGATCTTCAGCTACGGCGACGCCCAGTTCCGGGGATCGACGGGCGCCCTCCACCTCGACGCGCCGATCGTCGGCATGGCAGCCACGCCCGGGGGCGGCGGCTACTGGCTGGTGGCCTCCGACGGCGGCATCTTCACCTACGGCAGCGCTCCTTACTTCGGCTCTCTGGGAGGCACGGTGCTGCCCTCGGCGGTGGTCGGGATGGCGGCCTCGCCCTCGGGAAGTGGGTACTGGCTGGTCCTCGGTTCCGGCGTGCTCGCCGGCAAGGTCGTCGGGATCGACCCCGGGCACAACGGCCTGAACGGCAGCGACCCGGGCGTCATCGACCAGCCGGTGTTCAACGGCACCGGCTCCGAGCCCTGCGACACGGTGGGAACGGAGACCGCCAGCGGGTACACCGAGGCGGAGTTCAACTTCAACGTGGCCACCGACCTGCGAGCCGACCTGGAGGCTGAGGGCGCCACCGTCGTGGTGACCCGACCGAACAACGACGGCGTCGGGCCGTGCGTCACGACACGTGCGGCCATCATCAACGACGCCGGCGCGAACGTCGCCGTCGACATCCACGCTGATGGCGGCCCGCCTGGCGGGAGCGGCTTCACCGTGTTGGAGCCGGTGGCCGATGGGCCGAACAGTGGCGTGATCGCGTCGTCGAACGCCTTCGGCGCGGTGCTGCGCGACGCGTTCGCGGCGGGCACGAACATGCCGGTCGCCGACTACGGCGGCTCCGTCGACGGGCTGGAAGCCCGCGACGACCTGGCGGGGCTCAACCTCACCACCGTGCCCAAGGTGCTCATCGAATTCGGCAACATGCAGAACGCCGGTGACGCCGCCCTCCAGGTCACCCCGGCGTTCCAGCAGGCGGCGGCGAACGCCATCGCCCACGCGATCACCGAGTTCCTGACCGGCCCCGCCTGATCAGTCCGTGGTCGCGAGCGGGGCCCGCACCACGGTGGTGTACCGGTGTCCCTGCGGCGACGGCTGCGAGCGCACCAGGTCGAGGGCCGTGACGGCGAACGCGGCCTCGAAAGGGATGTTGGCCATCTCACCGAGCGCGGCCACGCCGAGGCGCCGGCCTTTGGACCGAGCCAGGGTCAGGTGCCCGTTGAAGGCCGGCTCCGTCTCGGCCGGCTCCGGCACGAACGGCTCCGTGGCCGTGCGCACGGCCGCGGCCAGGCCGTCGAGGCCCGCAGCGGGGAGTTGGAGCACGCGCACACCCGTGAACCAGCCGGTCCCGGGCCCGAGCCGGCACTGCAGCGGTCCGGGGAACGTCGCGGCACACGCCACGAGGGCCTCACCAAGGGGGCCGACGGTCTCCTCCGCCACCTCGCCGAGAAAGCGCAGGGTGACGTGCCAGTGTTCCGGACCGACGAAGCGCAGCCCCTTCGTGCGCCCGAGCTCGAGCTCGAGGCCGGCGAGGCGACGACGCGTGTCGTCGTCGGGCCACACGGCCACGAAGAGGCGCACGGCCGGGGGTGCGGGCTCAGGCGCCGTCGTCGAGCGGCTCGCGCCGGGACTCGGAGCCTTCGAGCAGCGCCGCGACGGAGCGCTCGAGGGCGCGCCGGGCCTTGAGGATCCGCCGCTCCTCGGCCAGCGCCTCCCCGGTCTCCTTGGAGTCGGGGTCGCCCGCGGTGGCACGGCTCAGCGCGTCCATCGCCATGTCGCCGAGTTCCTGGAGCATGCCCTCGAGCCGCAGGGCCATCCCCTCGATGGCCTCGCTGGGCCCTGTCACTTGGGGAGCGGCGTGCTCTGCACCTCGTACTCGCCGTCCGCGTAGGCGGCTCGCATGACCTTTTTGTCGAACTTGCCCACACTGGTCTTGGGCACCTCAGTGATGAAGGTCCACTGGTCGGGCAGCCACCACCGCGCGACGCGTGTGCTCAGGAACTCGACCAGGTCTGCCGGTGCGGGACTGCGACCCGGCTTCGGCACCACGGCCACGAGCGGACGCTCCGACCACTTCGGGTCGGGAATGGCGATGACGGCGGCCTCGAAGACGTCGGGGTGGGCCATCACGGCGTTCTCGAGCTCGACCGAGGAGATCCACTCGCCACCGGACTTGATGACGTCCTTCGTGCGGTCCGAGATCGTCATGTACCCCTGCCCGTCCAGCGTGCCGACGTCACCGGTCCGGAGCCACCCGTCGTGGAACTTCGCGGGATCCTCGTCCTTGTAATAAGAGCCGGTGATCCAAGGCCCACGGATCTCGAATTCACCGATGGCATGACCGTCGTTGGGCAGCACGGTGCCGTCCTCGGCCACGACGCGCACCTCGCAACCGGCAACGACGCGGCCGGCCTTGATCTTGTAGTACATGTCGTCGTGCCCGTCCTTCTTCCGCGCTGGCGGCAGCGCCAGGGCGGCCAACGGGCTGGTCTCGGTCATCCCCCAGCCCTGGACGATCGTCACGCCGAAACGCTGCTCGAACGCCTCGATCAGTGACTGCGGAACGGCCGCGCCGCCAGCGGTGATGCCGCGCATCGTCGAGAAGTCGATCGGGGTGTCGAGCGCGAGGAGCCCGTTCCAAATCGTCGGCACCCCGCACGCGAAGGTCGGGTGATGCTCGTTGATCACGTTCGCCAGCTGCTCCCCCATGACGAACATCTGAGGCATCACCATGTCGGCGCCGGCCAGCCAGGCGCCGTAGGGCGTGCCCCACGCGTTGGCGTGGAACATCGGCACGATGATGAGAATGCGGTCCTTCTCCGTGACCCCGATCGACGAGGCCGACTGCAGCGCCATGGTGTGCAGCCAGGTCGAGCGGTGGGAGTACACGACGCCCTTGGGGCTGCCGGTGGTGCCGCTCGTGTAACACATGGCGGCGGCCGATCGCTCGTCGAGCGTCGGCCATTCGAAGCCGGGTTCCTCGGCGGCGACGAGGCGTTCGTAGGACAGGGTCTCACCCAGCGGGGACGTGTCCCCCTCCCCCGCCACGATGATCGTCTCGACGGTCTTGAGGTCGTCCTTGATCGCAGCGAGCAGAGAGATGACCGAGGCATCGACGATGATGACCCGGTCCTCGGCGTGGTTGATGACGTAGGCCAGCTGGTCGGCCGGCAGGCGGATGTTCAGCGTGTGGAGCACGGCCCCCATGCAGGGGATGGCGAGGTAGGCCTCGAGATGGCCCTGGTTGTTCCAGCAGAAGGTGCCGACGCGGTCCCCCGGTTGGACGCCGAGCCGGGTGAGCGCCGCCGCCAACTTCTCCGCCCGCTCCGCCACCTCGTTGAAGGTCGCCGATCGGTAGCCGCCGGCCTCGACGGTGATCACGGTGCTGTCGCCGTGCTCCAGCTGGCCGTGCCGAAGGATGTCCCGGATCAGGAGCGGAGCGTCCTGCATGGTGCTTTTCATGGTCCAAGTATGGCGAGCGCGCTCTGGTCGCGCTCACGGGGGCTTGGCCGTGGCGATGTCGCCGGTCTCGGCGAGGGAGGGGATGGAGGCGGGTGTGGCGAGGTGTCGCGTTCGTTCCCGCTCGACGCAGCGGTCGAAGCGGAGGCGTAGATCCAGACAAGTGATTGTGACAGTTCTCGTCAGTGTTCTTTGAGGGATTCCAAGCACTTTCAAACGGTCGCCATTGACGTAAACAGCTTATTCTCAGTTTTGCTCTCTCACCCGTATGGGTGATTTTCACAACGCTGATATCCCGCGACCTAAGTGATATGCCGTTTTCCTCCCGTTCCCACGGGTATACGTGTTGCAACCAGATAGGAGATTACAAATGGTTGGAGCTGGAGGACTTGTGGCGAGCATTATCGCCTTTGCTGTCGGCGCCATTCTGAATTACGCCGTAACGGTGAACCCCGACCAACACGGGTTCAACGTGAACAAAGTCGGCGTCATCCTGATGATCGTCGGTGTGGTCGGAGCAGCGTTGTCCCTGATTGCGATGGTGGTGGCCAATACGCGCCGTCGCCGTACCGTCGTCGACGACGGGCAGGGCAACGTGGTGCGTCGAGTGGATTCGACGTATTAACAGGGCCATATGTGCGACCTTGACTCAGGGCCGCATTCTTGAAATGCCAACCTCGAGAACGAAAGGAATATGTCATGTCAACTGTCGACAAAGCCAAGAACAAAATCCAAGAAGCAAAAGGGCATCTAAAGAAGGCTGCAGGAAAAGCCACTGATGACCACTCCCTTGAAGCTGAGGGCAAGCGAGACCAGGCGGCTGGCAACTTGAAGCAAGCAGGAGAAAAAGTGAAGGACGCCGTCAAGAAGTAAGTCGGTGGAGCGCCCCGCCTCGTTCCTGGGTCGGACTCGAGGCGGGCGCTCTCCACCTTGTCGATGTACGCGTGCCACACCGGGCACTCAACGATAGAGAGAGATGGGAAACGAAAAATGGTTGTACTGCTGTTGGCTCTTTTGGTGCTGATCCTCTTCGGCGCAGGATTTGCGATCCACTTGCTGTGGATTGCGGCTGTAGTCGTAGCGATTGTCTGGGCTGCGAGCTACGCAGTCGGCCGAGGGCGGGCCGCTGGCAGCGGATCTCTTCGTCGTTAAGTCGGCCGCCGTTCGCAGGAGGTGCGGGTCACTTCGGAGAACCGAATCTTCATGCCAGAGGCCTGGTCTGAGGACGATGATCTCCGAGGATGCCTTGCCCAGCTAACGACGCGGCTTGGGCGCGGCTGCGCACTCCAAGCTTGGCGTACAGGCTCCGCAGGTGGGTCTTGATGGTGTTCTCACTGACGTAGAGGTTCCTGCCCAGTTCGCGGTTTGTCATGCCGGTCGAGAGTAGAGACAGGATCTCGCTTTCGCGCTCCGTGAGGCCGATATCGCGCCCGGGCCAGCGCAGCACCTCGTCGATCTGGGAGTGTTGCGACCGGTGAATCAAAACGACGCGGTCGCCTCCCGCAGCGGCTTTGATGCCGTCAATGATCGGTTGCCTCGGCACGGCCTTCGAGATGAAACCCTGTGCCCCGGCGCTCATGGCATGCTGCACCGCCTCAGGCCGGTCAGAAAAGCTGAACACCACGATCGCTCCGTTGCTGGAGTCAGCGCTGAGCTCGCGCACCCTTTCGCCGAGGGATTCGAGCTCTCCGTAGGTATCGAGCAGCGTGACATCAACCGTCTGCCGTGGTTCCTTCTTGATGTCAAGTTCGACGATCTCGATCTCGGGCTCACTGGATCGCAGGAGGGCGCGGAGCCCCTCGAGGACGATCAAGTAGTCGTTAACAAGCGCGACCCGGATCGGTTTTGGCATGACACAACTCTAAGAGTGGGCACTATGTCGGCATAATCACCCGATCGGGTGATTGACCATTGAGGATCTCTGAATGATGCTGGGCGCACGGTAGATCGAAGATGCGAGAGGAACGAACGGCAAAAGGGACGGGCCATTGCGGCAAACCGGGAACCGGCGACAATCTCGGACGCACAGGTTCAGCAGACTCTCGCGAGAAGCACGGCTGCTTCACCGCCATGGTTGAACGCGTTGCGACCTCCACGGCGATTGTTAAGGGTGCAAGGACGTGACGTCGGATCTCTTGAGCGTTGCGTCCTACGCCTTC
>DATMMN010000189.1:0-10634 GCA_035569675.1 Acidimicrobiales bacterium
CCCGGTCCGGCTGGTACCGCAGACCGCGGAACGCTTCGAATCGAGGCACCGTGCCACTCTGACACACGGGGGCCGGGGCCGGTGCAGGGCCTTCCGTAGACTCGACGTGTGGCCGGTGTGGAGGACGTGGACGATCTCGACGGTGTGCGAGACGTCACGCAGGACCTCGAGAAGCCCTCGCCGTCGGAGGAGCACGAAGAGGGCCTGGACCGGATCCTCACGGTCCCCAACGTCATCACGCTCGTGCGCCTGCTGTGCATCCCGGTGTTCCTGTGGCTGCTGTTCGGGCTGCACGAGCAGACGGCGGCTGCCATCCTGCTCGCCGTCCTCGGCGCCACGGACTGGGTCGACGGCTATGTGGCCCGGCGCTTCGGGCAGGTGTCGACCATGGGCAAGGTGTTGGACCCGACCGCCGACCGGGTGCTGGTGGCGACGGCGGTGATCTCGATCATGGCGTACGGCGCCGTCCCCCTGTGGTTCGGCATCGCCACCATTGTCCGAGAGGTCCTGGTCTCGGTCATGGTGGTCCTGCTCGCCTCACTGGGCGCCGCGCGCATCGATGTGTTGTGGGTCGGCAAGGCGGGCACATTTGGGTTGATGTTCGCGTACCCGACCTTTCTTCTGGCCTACGGCGGCGCCGGCTGGCAGGCCCCGATCACCGTGATCGCGTACGTCACGGGCATCACCGGTCTCGTGCTGGCATGGATCGCCGCCGGCAGCTACATCGCTCCCGCCCGGAAGGCCTTGCGCGAGGGCCGGGCGGCACGACAACTGAAGGACAGCCCGACGTGAAGGCCGTCATCATGGCCGGCGGCGAGGGCACCCGCCTGCGCCCGCAGACCTCGAACCTGCCCAAGCCGATGCTGCCCCTCGTCGGCCGGCCGATGATGGAACACATCGTGTCGCTCCTGCGGCGGCACGGCATCACCGAAATCGTCGTCACCGTCGCGTTCCTGCCCAACGCGATCCGCAGTTACTTCGGCGACGGCAGCGAGCTCGGGGTCCGCATGGCATACGCCACCGAGGAGACGCCACTCGGCACGGCGGGGTCGGTGCGCAACGCCATGGAGCAGCTGACCGAGCGCTTCATCGTGATCTCGGGTGACGTCTTGACCGACATCGACCTGACCGAGGTCATCGCCTTCCACGAGAAGAACGCGGCGCTGGCCACCATCGCCCTCAGCGCGGTCGAGAACCCGCTCGAGTTCGGCATCGTCATCACCCGTGAGGACGGCAGCATCGAGCGCTTCTTGGAGAAGCCCGGCTGGGGGCAGGTGTTCAGCGACACCATCAATACGGGGATCTACGTCCTCGAGCCCGAGATCTTCGAGCGGATCCCCGAGGGCCGCCCGGTCGACTTCTCCGGCGAAGTGTTCCCCGGCGCACTCGAGGACGGCCGGCCGCTCTACGGCTACGTGGCTGACGGCTACTGGGAGGACGTCGGGACCACGGCCGCGTACCTCAAGGCGCACGAGGACATCTTGGACGGCAAGGTCGACGTCGAGATCTCCGGGTTCGAGCTGCGGCCGGGCATCTGGGTCGGGAAGGGGTCGACGATCGATCCCTCGGCCGGTCTGGTTTCGCCCACCTACGTCGCCGAGAACTGCACCGTGGATGCCAACGCCGTCCTTGGCGCCTACACCACGCTCGGTGCCAACGCGCGCGTGGCCGAACGGGCCGAGGTGCAGCGCTCGGTGATCGGCGAGAACTCGTACCTCGGCCCCGGCGCGCGGGTGGAGGGAGCGGTGCTCGGCCGCTCGTGCGACCTGCGGGTCGGCGCACGGATCGAGCCGGGCGCGGTGCTGGGCGAGGGCTGCCTCGTCGGCGCGCACGCCGAGGTGCGGGGCGACGTGAAGGTCTATCCCTACAAGGTCGTCGAGGCGGGCGCGCAGGTGAACGCCTCGATCGTGTGGGAGTCCGGCGGCGCGCGCACTCTCTTCGGCCGCGAGGGTGTGATGGGCATCGCCAACGTCGACGTGAGCCCCGAGCTCGCCGTGCGCCTGGCGAAGGCCTGGGCGTCGGGCTTCGAGAAGGGCTCCTCCATCACCGCCTCCCGGGACACCAGCCGAGCGGCCCGGGTGCTCAAGCGCGCCCTCATGGTCGGGTGCAACGCCGTCGGCGTCAACGTGGCCGACCTCGAGCTGGCGACCGTGCCGGTGACCCGCCACCAGATCCGGGCCCGGGGGACCCGGGGTGGCGTGACCGTGCGGCTGAGCGCCGACGACCCGCAGTCGGTCGTCATCCGCTTCTTCGACGAGCGCGGCATCGACCTGTCCGAGACGGACGAGCGGCGCGTCGAGCGCATGTTCCACCGCGAGGAGTTCCGGCGCGTAACCGCCGGGGAGATCGGCGACATCGACTTTTCACCCCGGGTTGTCGAGCACTACACGGGCGACGTGGTCCAAGCCTTCGGGCTCCGCCGCACGGACGACCATCACGTGAAGCTCGTGCTCGATCTTTCCTATGGCGCCGCCAGCTTCGTCATGCCCAACCTGTTGTCGAAGGTTGGCGCCGATGTGCTCAGCATCAACCCGTACGCGCAGACCCCCGGGGTCATCGCCATCGACCGCGTCGTGAGTGAGGCACGCGTCGCCGAGGCAGTGCGCGGGTCCGGCGCGGACCTCGGCGCGGTCATCGATCCGGGTGGGGAGCGGCTCACCCTCATCGACGGTCTCGGCCGGGTGCTGACCGACGACGAAACGATCATGGCGTTCATCGGCCTCGGCGCCGAGGCGGGCGACACGCGCAAGGTCGCCCTGCCGGTGACGGCGAGCGGCGCGACGCTGCGCTACTGCGCGGAACTCGGGATCGAGGTGGCGCTCGCGCCGCTCTCCGCGTCGGGATTGCTCGAGACGGCCGCATCGGGCGGCGTCACCTTCGCGTCCGACCGGCGCGGCGGCTACGTGTTCCCGTCGTTCTTGCCGGCCTTCGACGCCGCGGCGGCCCTGGCGCGCCTCCTGTCGCTGCTCGGGCGGGGGGCGAGCTCCCTGGAGGAACGGCTCGACGGCATGCCGGCCATGCCCATCGTGCACGAGGAGGTGGTGACCCCCGGGGACCAGAAAGGCCTGATCATGCGGACCCTGATGGAGCAGCTGGCCGAGCAGGGAGCGGACCTGGTGTTGGTGGACGGCATCAAGGTGCAGGCCGACGACGGATGGGCCCTCGTCGTCCCCGACCCCGAGGACCCGGTGACCCACGTCTGGGCGGAGGGGATCGACCTGCCCGGCTCGGTGGCTCTCGCCACGGCGTACGTCGAGCGCATTACCGCGTTGGCCGACAACTGAAGCGGTCCACCGACGTCGTGACGCCTGCGGCGAGTGCGCGGCCGGTCCGGTATGGTCGCCCCTCATGAACATCCCCGGTGACCTTCGGTACTCGGCCGAGCACGAATGGGTGCGCGTGCAAGGCACGCGCGCTCGTATCGGCATCACGGACTACGCGCAAGATGCGTTGGGCGACATCGTGTTCGTCGATCTGCCGTCGGTCGGCAGCGCGGTGGAGGTCGGCGGACAGTTCGGCGAGGTCGAGTCGACCAAGTCGGTGTCGGAGATCTACGCCCCGGTGTCGGGAACCGTGGCGGCGGTGAACAACGCGCTGACGTCGAATCCCGAGCGGATCAATCAGGACCCCTACGGCGAGGGCTGGATCTGCGAGGTAGAGCTCGCGTCCGATGCGGACCTCTCGGGCCTGCTGGACGCAGCCGCGTACGGTGACCTGACGGCGGACTGAACCCATGTTCGGGCTGCCCGTGCCGTCCGGAGAACGCGCTCGGGGGTTGGGGTACCGTGGACGCCGTGTTCTGTAACAACTGCGGGCATCGCAACCCCGAGGGCGTCAACTTCTGTTCCTCGTGCGGACACACGCTGCTGGCAGAGGGCGACGAAGCCACCATCACGCTCCATCCGGCCGACGACCCCGAGTCCGGCGAGGTCCGCCTCGATGTCGAACAGGTCGAGGTGCCCCATGGGGCGGGGGTGCTCGTGGTGACCCGGGGCCCCAACATCGGGGCTCGCTACCTCCTCGGGGACCAGGTGGTCCGAGCCGGCCGCCACCCCGAGAGCGACATCTTTCTCGACGACATCACGGTGTCCCGGCGTCACGTCGAGATCGTGCCCAAGGACGGCTCTGCCTACGTCGTGCGTGACGTTGGCTCGCTCAACGGGACGTACGTCAACAAAGAGCGGATCGACGAGGTCCAGCTCGCACCCGGCGACGAGCTGCAGATCGGCAAGTTCAAGCTCGTCTACCTGGTGGCGGGGAACGAGTGAGCAGCCGCACCTACCTCTCCATCGGTGACGTCCTCACGCTCCTGCGAGAGGAGTTCCCAGACGTCACGATCTCCAAGATCCGTTTCCTCGAGAGCCAGGGACTCGTCAATCCGGAACGTTCGCCGTCGGGTTACCGCAAATTCTTCGAGCACGACGTCGAGCGCCTCCGTTGGGTCCTGCGCCAGCAGCGGGAGCACTTCCTGCCGCTCAAAGTGATCCGCGACCGCCTCGCGGACGGCGACCTCGACGATGCCCCACCGCGTGGCGTCAACGGGAAGCCGGCCGAGCCCGCTGCCCCCGCGTCGCACGCGGCGGCTTCCATCGGTAGCGCCGACGACGAGCAGCCGACGAAAGCGGACGAAGAGGCGATGGCGCGCATCCTCGCCGATGCGTCGCGCCGCGCCGCCCTGATACCTGAGACCGCGCAGGCTCGTCGCGGGTTGCAGGTCGTGGGGGAGGGAGCCGCATCCGAAGTTGCGGCTCCGGTGGACCCGCCGGCACGCGACAAGGGCGCCGATGCCACCGCGGCCCGGGCCGGCTACGTAGCGGCCGCGCCGGCGGACAACGCAGCCGCACCTCCACCGGCCGCCTCCGACGATGCTGCGCCACGCTCAGGGAAGTCGCGGGCGCCCGCCGCACCGGCACCCCCGCCGGCCGAACCACCCGCCCGACCGTCCGCGACCCGCAGCGCCGGCGGTCCCGCGGCGGCTGCCGCGGCCATGAGCGGCATGGCAACGGGGGCCAGCCTGACCGCCCAGGAGGTCTGCGCCGCGTCCGGGCTCTCCCTCGAAGAGTTGGAGGGTCTCGAGAGCTTCGGCCTGATCGTCTCGATACGCGTCGCGGGGCTGCAGACCTATGACGAGGAGGCCCTGGCGGTCGCGAACCTGGCTGCGGCCTTCCGAGGGTTCGGGATCGAGCCGCGCCACCTACGGCTGTACCGCAACGCGGTCGACCGCGAGATGGGCCTGATCGAGCAGGTCATCATCCCGCTGTTGCGCCAGCGGAACCCCGAGTCCCGCCAGCGGGCCGTCGAGGGGGCGGACCAGCTGGCAGCCCTGGGCCAGTCGATGCGAGCCTCGTTGCTCCGCCAGGCCCTCCGCCAACATCTGGGGGGGTGACGCAAGGCCGGCATCCGGCGCTACATTTCTGTACGTGGTCCGTGTGCTCCTACGTGCGGTCCGGGTGGATCTGCAATCGAACACCCCTGTGCTCCTGCTCCAGGAGACCGAAGGTGAGGGGCGCACGCTCCCGATCTTCATCGGGAGCCCCGAGGCGACCGCCATCGCCTACGCGCTGCAGGGCGTGACCATGCCGCGTCCGCTGACGCACGACCTGATGCGGGACATGCTCGGCTCCCTCGACATCACGGTCGAACGGGTGATCATCACCGAGCTGCGTTCGTCCACGTACTACGCCGAGCTGCACCTCCTGCGCGCCAACGAGCGGACCATCGTCTCCAGCCGGCCGTCCGACGCGGTCGCGGTCGCCGTCCGGACGGAGTCGCCGATCTTCGTGTCCGACGAGTTGATGGAGTCCGAGGGGATCATCCTGACACTCGATGCGGAGGATGAAGAAGAGGAGACGCCCGACGAGCTGGTGGGACAGTTCCGCCAGTTCCTCGACTCGGTACGGCCGGAAGACTTCGAGGGGTGATCCGACCCCGGTGGTCGCTCGCCCTCGTGGCGGGCGCAGGCCTCTGCCTCGCGGCGTGCAGTAGCAGCCCGAGCCCGAATCACTCGACGACGACCACGCACCACGCCACGACCAGCTCGTCTTCCACGACCTCGACGAGCAGCGCCTCGACGACGAGCTCGACGGCAGCCGGCTCAGCAGCGTGCAGCCACATCACGGCCGCGGCCGGGCAGTCCCAGGGCGCGGCGGGCACGATCACCGGCGTGGTGACGGTCACGAACACCGGGGCCACGCCCTGCACCGTCGACGGGTACCCGACAATGGGCCTCTACTCGGGCAGTGGCGCCCCCCTCACGGTCACGATGGTCAACGGGCTCACCGTCAGCGTCACGCCCCAGGCGAGTGCCCCTCCGTCATCTGTCACGATCGCGCCGTCGTCGACGGCACAGTTCGCCTACCAGATCTCCGACGTGCCGGTCGGTGCCCAGACGAGCTGCCCCACGTCCGAGCAGGCCACCACGACGATGCCGGGCGCGTCGACGTCGTCGGCCTACTTCCCCTTGGCCATCGCCCCGTGCAACAACGGGACGATCAGGGTGTCGCCCGTCTACAAGACGTCCTAACGGCACGTCCTAACGGCCCGGCCTAACGGCCCGGCGCCACCAGGATGCGGCCGCGCACGGCGGCGTCGAGGACGCGGCCGAGAGCGGCGGTGAGGCCGTCGAGACCGATCTCCTCGTTGACCATGTCCTCGCAGTGGCCGAGCGGGAACGCGTCGGCCATCTCGGCCCAGAGCTCACGGCGCTCCTCGATCGGCGTCGCGACGGTGTCGATCCCGAGCAGGGCGACGCCGCGCACGATGAAGGGATACACCGTCGTCGAGAGGCCGTTGCCCCCGGTGAGCCCGCTGGCCGCCACCGCCCCGCCGTAGCGCACCGTCCGCAGCGCCTCGGCCAGCGCCGTGCCGCCGACGCAGTCGACGACGCCGCCCCACAGCTGCGGCCCGAGCGTGCGGCCGTCGTCCTCGGTGAACTCGCGGCCCACCACTTGCGCGGCGCCGAGCTCCTTCAGGTAATCCTGTTCGGCCGTCTTACCCGAGGACGCGACCACCTCGAACCCCGCGTTGGCCAACAACGCCACCGCCGCGCTGCCGACTCCACCGGAGGCGCCCGTGACCAAGATCGGGCCGTCGTCGGCCGTGGTCCCGTGCTGGCGCAGCCTGCGCAACGAGAGCAGTGCGGTCAAGCCGGCCAGCCCGATGATGGCGGCGTTGCGACAGCTCAGGCCCTCGGGCAGCGGCACCACCCAGTCGGCCGGCACCCGTGCGTAGGCGGCGAACCCTCCGTGGTGGGCCACGCCCAGGTCGTACCCCTGGACGAGGACGCGCTGGCCCACGCTGAACTCGGGGCTCGAGCTCTCCTCCACGACCCCGGTGAGCTCGACCCCTGGCACCAGTGGGAACTTCCGGGCGACCCGGTTGCCCGGGCGGGTGACCATGGCGTCCTTGAAGTTGATGGCGGTCCACTCGGTGCGGATCAGGACGTCACCCGTCGGGAGGTCGTCTGCGGTCAGCTCGACGACGGCCGGCCGGATCACCTCCCCCGACTTCGACAGCAAATATGCCGGGAAGCGCACCGACTCACTGTAGAGGCCGTCGGCGGCGTTCATCGGCACGCGGCTCGCCGGGTACGTTCGCACGGTGGTGCTCACAACTGGAGACTACGGGCGTTGGCCGTCCCGTTTGACCGCGGGCGAGGTCGCCCGCGGAAAAGTGTCACTGGCCGAGCTCTCTTCGGACGGTGCCGCGCTCTTCTGGCTCGAGTCACGACCCGAGGAGAACGGCCGCGTCGTGTTCGTGCGGGCGGGCGCCGACGGCCCGAAGGACCACTCGCCGGCTGACGTGAGCATCCGGAGCCGGGTGCACGAATACGGCGGCGGGGCCGTGTGCCTCGTGCCCGGCGGGGCCGCGGGCGCCTTCGCCTACGTGGACCAGTCGGACCAACGGGTGTGGCTCTGCAACGGCCAGGCGGCCGCATCGGGGAATGGGGTCGCACGGCCCCTCTCGCCGGAGGCGCCCGAGGGGTCGGCCCACCGCCACGGCGGGCTGAGTGCGACGGCGGACGGACGCTGGGTGCTGGCCGTCCGCGAGACCCACACGAACGACGCGCGGCCCCCGCAGCGCAGCATCGTCGCCCTCTCCACGTTCAGCGGAAGACCGTCGGAGTCGACGCTGCTCGCAGGGCACGACTTCTTCGGCGCTCCGCGGGTGGATGCGACCGCGGCGCGACTCGCTGTCGTGGTCTGGGAGCACCCGAACATGCAGTGGGATAACTCGTCCCTCGTCGTCGTCCAGCTCGGCCGCGCCGGTTCCTCCGACCCCGACGACGACGTGCTCATCCCGGCGGGGAGTCCTTGGGTCGTTGCCGGCGGGCACGACGAGTCGATCGGGCAGCCGGCCTGGCAAAGCGACGGCACGCTGCGCTTCGTCTCGGACCGGCGGGGGTGGTGGCAACCGTACGTCCATCCGGGCACGCCGGGCCCGCCGGGCGCGACGGCCGGACCCGTGCCTCTCACCGACGCCGCGGAGGAATTCCACGGTCCCGATTGGGTCCTGGGGCAGAGCACGTTCGCGGAATTGCCCGACGGGACCGTCGTGGCTCGCCAAACCTCTGCCGGGCGCGACGCCGTTGTTCGCCTGCGAGCAGCGGGGGCGCCGGACGTGGTCGCACAACCCTGCGTATCGATCGCGGGCCTGTGCGCCCATGGTGACGGGGTCGCGCTGATCGGCGGTACCCCCGACACAGCCACGAACGTGTGGGTGGTGGATACGACCGAGCCGCCGTGGCCCGTCCGACCGGCGCCGAGGTCCGCCAACGCGCTCCGCCCAGCAGACATCGCACACGGTGAGCCGTTCACGGTGACGGGACGCACCGGCCGCGCGGTGAACGGGACCCTCTATCGTCCCCGGTCCGACCAACGAGAGACCGCCGACACGCCCACGCACGCGCCGCCACTCATCACGTGGTGTCACTCCGGCCCCACATCGGCCTGCCAGTTGGGCCTCGACCTGACGTTGCAGTTCTTCACGACCCGCGGCTTCGCAGTGGCGTGCGTGGACTACGCGGGAAGCACCGGGTATGGCCGCGCCTACCGCTCCGCGTTGTGGGGCCAGTGGGGCGTGGCGGACTCGGAGGACTGTCTCGATGCGGCCCGCCATCTCGCCGACCGAGGGGACGTCGACCCCGAGCGCATGGCCGTGCGCGGCGGCAGCGCCGGCGGCATGACCGCGCTCAACGCACTGGCGGCGGGGGAGGGCTTCACGGCGTGCACGGCGCTGTATGCGGTGACCGATCTGCTGAGCCTGGCCGCCACCACGCACGATTTCGAGGCGCACTACAACGACCGCCTCATCGGGCCGCTCCCCGAGGCTCGCGACCTCTTCGTCGAGCGATCGCCAGTGAGCCGGGCCGACGCCATGGCGGGGGCGGTGCTCCTGCTGCAGGGCACCGACGACGCCGTGGTGCCGCCGGCGCAGGCGGAGCGCATGCGAGATGCCCTGGTCGCGGCGGGGACCCCCTGCGACCTGCGGTTCTTCGAAGGGGAGGGGCACGGCTTCCGCCGGGCGGACACCTTGACCGCATGCCTCGAAGCGGAACTGGCGTTCTATCTGGAGGTGCTGCACCTCTAGGATCGGGGACAGGTTCCGCCTGCGCCCAAGCCTCTGCGCGAGGATTTTCGAGACGCCATGCCGACAACCGCTTTGACCATCACGGACTGGGGCAATCGCTGCTCCGCCGTGGCGCGGCACGCCTTTGACCGGGTGCGGCGGATCTCACCGGTGAACGGCGACGCCTTGCTGTACGCAATCAGTGCGCTCTTCGCGCTCCTGACCATCTACACGTCGACCAACGGGCTCTACCAGGTCTGGGGGCGCATGGCGCTGGCCCCGTTCGCCTTCGGCACCGTGGCCTCGGTCGGACTCGCGCTGTATCTCCGTCGCGCCCGCCGCCTGCAGCCCGGACACCGGCTGACGCCAGTCCAGCACCGCCGGACCTGGGTCGCCCGCATCGCCGTCGCCGTCTGCGTGTTCGCCGGCGCGCTCGCCATCCCGCTCGGGATGGAGGTGCTGTGGCGATTCGACGGCGTGGCTGGTTCACACGTGCAGCCCGAAGGACCGACGGTCGAGGTCGGCGGCCAGGACCTCGTCAAGGGGCAGGACCCGTACAAGAAGATCGTCTACCTCCATCACCCGGTCAAGTACCACGCGCCCGGCGAGCCGGACACCCCGGGCTTCCTGCCGTATCTGCCGCTCATGGCGGTGCTGGGTATCCCGAGCGACATCTGGCCCAACAACGGCCTCAGCGACGCCCGCATCTTCTTCTGCGTGACGACGCTCGCGGCTGCCTCGGTCGCGCTCTATCTCTGCCGCGCGAACGGGCGCCGCAAGTTCCGCGCGCTCCAGGCCCTGCTCATCCTTCCCCTCGCCTCTCTGCCGCTGGCCACGGGGGGCGACGACATCCCGGTTGTGGCCTTCCTCCTCCTGGCCATGGTGTTGGCGCAGCGCCGCCAGCCGTTCGCGTCCGGCATCGTGCTCGGCATCGCGTCGGCCATGAAGTTCACCGCCTGGCCGCTGGCGCTGCTCGCGCTGTTCGCCGCCCGCAACCGCAAGGGCGAACGCAAGCCGCTCACCATGCTGGCGGGCCTGCTCGTCGTCGCCATCCCGACGATCTTCCC
>DATMMN010000190.1:0-24538 GCA_035569675.1 Acidimicrobiales bacterium
CGCCGTCGGGCTGGACGAGGGCGGACCGTGCGGCCATCTCAACCAGCGCGTCCGCCCGCCGCTGCGCGGGGGTGCGCCACAGGTCCTCGACCGCAGGGTTCCCGCCTCGCTCTTCACGTGCCCGGGCCCAGTCGGCCTTGAAGAACTCCTCCTCGATCCGCCCGAGCTCGCCCGCCACGATCGACCCAGAAATGGGGTCGAGTGTCATTGCCCCCAGGTACATGCCGCTGATGCTCGCCTCGAGATACACGTCGCGCCTGTTCCGGCGCTCCTCGGCCGCTTCCTCGCTGCCGTCGGGGTCCGCCAGTTGGTCCCAGTAGGTGACGGCCTTGACGAAATGCTCGAACGGCAGCCGCTTGGCCTGCTTGACCAGTACCGCCTCGTCTCGGGCGAGCGTCTCCTCGTTGTCGGGACGTCTGACGGCGACGACGGCATCGACATGGGCGGCATTGATCTCACCCGATTGGAAGGCCTTCTCTGCGGCAGGCAGATGACGGAGGTGCCGGCCACGCTTGACGATCCGCCGGGCCACCGCCTTCGGGAGCCGGCAGGTCCGGGCCAGCCAGGCCGACGACGTCTTCGCGCCGTACAGGGCCCAATCACCCGAGGCATCGAACGCCGCCGCCGACGACGAGATGACCGACTCGAGTCGCGTCCCCTGCTGCACGAGCCAGCGGATCGAAGTTGCGTCTCGATGCGCGTCCACGCCCTCCTCCAGCAGACGATCGATCGCTGTCGCCAATTCCCGAATCGATGTGGAGTGGATCTCCTCTGTGACGGCGGCCCGCATTGCGACAATCGAAGCACGCGGTTGTGACGCCGACCCCGCCGGAAAAACCGACGAAAACAACGCCAAAAAATCGCCAATCACGACCTCGAACGCCGACCGTTCTCCGACGCGCACCACAACAGGAAGGAGCGACCGTGATGGCCATCTGCACGTTCTGCGGAAACGACATGATCCACGGGACGACGTGTTCAGAGGAGCGCCTGCGGATCGGCGGCCTCGATTACGAGCCGATCCGCTGGGGTGAGGAGAAGGGCTACCGCTTCCAGTACATGACCGAACGCTGCGGCGACTGCAACGTGCCGAAGGGTGCGGTGCACCACCACGGGTGCGATCTCGAGCAGTGCCCGGCTTGTTACAGCCAGGCGATCTCATGTGGGTGCATGGATGACTGTGCACCCACCAACGCACCCGCACCCGCACCCGCACCCACGACCTCACCCGCCACCGCAGGCAACCGAGCCATTGGATAGGTGGACGGGCGTGTGCCGCCGGACCCGGTCCGGCGTGCTCACCTCGGCCGGCAGCGCCTCATGAGGACCCAGCCCGTCCCTCGAGCGCCTCCTTCATCAGGCGCATCTCCTTCTCTATCTGCGCGAGCCCGCTGGCCGACGCCGCGGCGACGATGTCATCGGTCAGCCCGTCGGGGAGAATGATCCAGAGCATCAGGGTCGCCTCGCACGCATCCTCACCCTGGGGAAGCACGACGAACTCCTCGTAGGCCTCGCTGCCACCCTTCATGCCGGCCGCGATCATGGTTGGGTGCACCGCGTCGACGATCCACAGCTCGACGGGCTGCCCGCCGTCGGGATGGTTGGGATCAGCCATCGTGAAGGAGTAGCGCGCCCCGGGACCGTTCGTCCCTCCCGCTCGGATCGATTGGCCTTCCTGCGTGCGGGCGATGTTGCTGACGTCCGGGTTGTACTCGGGAAGGTTCGAGAAGTCGAGCCGGTACTGCCACACGGCTTCCGCCGGTACCGAGAAGGTTGCGGAGGCGACCGCAGATGGATCTTGATCGGGTGTCGAGAGCGGCATGGGCGTCAGTTGTGCGCAGCCAATCCGAGCGTGCTCAGGCCGGCGGCGGCGCCAGGATCTCCGCCGCCTCGCGGGCCCGCTGCAACGACAAAGCCAACAGGTCCTCGCTCCCGTCTTCGATCGCGCCCGACGCGTATTCGATGAAGACCCCGACCACCATTGCGCTCAGCATGCGCGCCACCGGCCCCGCACCCGCCCGCGCGGCGAGGTCAGGGCGGTGCTCGGCGATCCATCCCTCAATCGACGACTGGAACGTCGTGAAGAGGTCGAGACCGACGGAGCGGGCGGTCGACTCGGAGCGGATGGCCTCACCGACCATCAGGCGGACGAAGTCCTCCACCTCGAACATGGAGACGAGCACGTCGGCCAGCAGCTGCGCCAACGGGGATTCGAGGTCCCCGTAGTTCCGCGGATCGGGCCGGGGCGCATGCACCGGCAGGAACCCGTGCTCGACGAGGACGGCCTCGAGGAGCTCACGCTTCGAGGGGAAGTAGTGATAGAGCGAGGCGACGTTGAGGTCGCAGGCCGATGCCAGGTCGCGCATGCTGGTCCCGTCGACGCCCCGCTGCGACATCAGGCTCAACGAGATCTCCAGGATTCTCCGCCTCGTGGCCGAGCCCTCGGCCGGCGCGGCAGCTGCCCGCGGCCCGCCACCCCCCGTGGACGTGGCGGTCGAGCCCGGCTCCGGCGACTGGGAATCGATCGTCATATTCAATTCTTTCCTCCGCTGATTTGACCCTGAAGTCCTCTGAAATCCCAGGACATGCGCCTGTTGTCGGCGCGCCGACGACCGATCAGACAGCCATCGAACCTCACCCCCGTAGGTCGACGCCCCAACGCTCGTTTGTTATATATGACACGGGTGTCAGAGACCAACCCGTTCTTGGGACACCAAAGGTAGGGGGTCAGGGGGCAAGATGCCAGGAGTTGACACAGCGGCTGATGCCGCCGCCATGCCGTTCGATCCCTACGAGCTGAAGGACATGGTGGGCGGGACCATCCGCGACCCATATCCCCTGTTCCACGAGCTGCGCCGGCAGTCGCCGGTGCACATAGGGCCCATCGACCTGGGGGAGGGCCCAGACATCGGCGAGGGCCATCCCGACCCCTCCAAGCCGCCCCCGGTGACCGTGTTCGGGTTCGACGAGGTCGTCCAGGTGCTCCGCGACAACGAGACCTACTCGTCGGTGGTCTACGAGGACGTCATGGGTATCGTGATGGGACGGACCATCCTGCAGATGGACGAGCCCGAGCACAAGAAGGTCCGTGACCTCGTCGCCTCGAGCTTCCGCTCCAAGATGCTGGCTCGCTGGGAGGAGGAGCTCGTGGCCGTCGTGGTGAACGACCTCGTCGACTCCTTCATCGAGCAGGGCTGCACCGACCTCGTGCGCTCGGTGACCTTCAACTTCCCCGTGCAGGTCATCGCGCGCATCCTCGGGTTGCCGCGCGATGACTACCCGCGCTTCCAACGCTGGGCGCTCGAGCTGACCAGCGTGGCGGCCAACTGGGAGCGGGGCGTGGCGGCATCAGCGGCACTGCGGGACTACTTCGCCGACGTGATGGAGGAGCGCCGGGCCAGGCCGGGCGACGACCTGATCAGCGACCTGGTGCGGGCGGAGGTCGACGGTGAGCACCTGACGGACGAGGACATCTACTCGTTCCTGCGCTTGCTGCTCCCAGCGGGCGTGGAGACGACCTACCGGGCGTCGGGCAGCCTGCTCTTCGCGCTCCTCAACGACCGGCCCCAGCTCGACGCGCTCTACGCCGATCGTTCGTTGTTCCCCCAGGCGTTCGAGGAGGTCATTCGCTGGGAGCCCCCGGTCACCGTGATCCTGCGCCGCGTCGCCAGCAACACCGAGCTCGCCGGCGTTGCGATCAACGAGGGAGCGGACGTCGCGCTGATGATCGGAGCCGCCAACCGTGACGAGCGCAAGTACACCGAGCCTGACCGCTACGACATGTTCCGCAGCCAGCGCCAGCACGTCGGGTTCGGCTTCGGCGTCCACGTGTGTCTCGGCATGCATCTCGCCCGCATGGAGTCGCGTATCGCCATCAACACCCTGTTCGACCGGCTCGGCCCGTTCACGCTCGACCCGCAAGCGGAGCCCCCGCACATCGAGGGCATGGCCTTCCGGTCGCCGCTGTCGCTCCCGGTGGTCTTCGACGCCCGCTGACATCGCCACTCTTTCCTGGCGGCGCCGCGCTCCTGCCGGAGCCTGTCTCGGCCGCCGAGGCGATGGGCGCCAGACCCAGAAGCTAGGTTCGAACGCATGGCCGAGATGACCGGAAGCGACCCCGTCGAAATCAAGATCGACTGGGACCTGTGCATGGGGTCGGGCAACTGCATGTTCTGGGCGCCCGACACCTTCGACCTCAGCGAGGACGGGCACGCGGTCGTCACCGACCCGACGGCGTCGCCCGAGGAGAAGATCCGCATCGCCGCCCAGGGTTGCCCAGTCGGTGCGATCTCGCTGTGGCGCAACGGCACCCAGCTTCCGCTCGAGGAAGGCAGCTGATGCCCATCGCCGTCACGGAGGAGCACGAGTCCCTTCGCCGCACCGCGCAGCGCTGGCTCGAGACGCACAGCCCGCCGACCGAGCCGCGTGCGCTCGCCGAAGCCGTCCCGACACCTTCGGCGGTCCCGCTCTCGTCCGAGCTGCCGCCGGTGTGGGAGAAGATGGCCGCCCAAGGCTGGCTCGGGCTACACCTCGCGGAGGAAGACGGCGGACAAGGGTTCACGTTGGCCGAGGTCGCCGTCGTGCTCGAGGAGCTCGGTGCCGCTCTCTTCCCCGGCCCCGTCCTCCCGACATTCCTGGTCTCGGCGGTGCTCGCCCGCCACGCCGACGCCGACACCCGCCGGCGCTTGCTCCCGGGGCTCGCCGACGGCTCGCTCACCGCGGCGGTGGCGCTCGGCGCCTCCGTTGACGCCGATCGGTCCGGCCACGGTTCGATCGTCCTGCGCGGTGCCGTTCGCCCGGTCCTCGGTCTGCCGGCGGCCCAGCTGGTGCTGGTGCCGCTCGCCGGACTGGCCGAGTGGTGCCTGCTCGATCGCTCGGTCCTCGGCGACGCGCTCAGCGCCGAGCCTCTCCCTGCGCTCGACCCGACCCGGTCCGTCGGCGTCCTCCAATTTGCGGGCGGCGCGTTGACGTTGCCTGCGGGTGGACAAGTATTCATTCCCGACGAGACCGTGCGCAGCCTCGCACTCGTGCTCAGCGCGGCGGAGAGCGCCGGCTTGGCGCGCTGGTGCCTCGACACGGCGTCGGACTACGCGAAGGTGCGGGTCCAGTTCGGCCGGCCCATCGGCCAGTTCCAGGCGGTGAAGCACGCGCTCGCCGACATGCTCGTCGCGGTCGAGCAGTGCGCGGCCGTCGCCTGGGATGCGGCCGCCGCATGGAGCGAGCCCACCGAGCTCGCCGACGACGACGCCGCCAGCCGTCACCTCAGTGCGCGCATCGCCGGGGCCATCGCGCTCCAGGGCGCCGCCCACAACGCAAAGGAATGCGTCCAGATCCTCGGCGGCATCGGCTTCACGTGGGAGCACGACGCGCACCTTTACCTGAAGCGCGCCATGGCCAATCTGCAGCTGGTGAGCGGTGGTGACGTCGGTGCGGTCGAGCTCGACGTGGCCACCCGGGCCATCGCCGGTGCCCGGCGCAACCTGGCCGCCGAGCTGCCCGAGGAAGCGGAGCCGCTGCGCGCCGCTGTCCGCAAGATGGTCGAGGACGTCGCGGCCGCCGGCAACGACGACCCGTCCGGCTTGACGCAGCGCGCCGCCCTGGCCGAGGCGGGATTGATCGCCCCCCACTGGCCGGCGCCGTGGGGTCGCGGCGCGTCGCCGCTCGAGCAGCTCGTCATCGACGAGGAAATGACGGCCGCCGGCGTGATGCGCCCGCACCTCGCCGTCGGCGCCTGGGCGCTGCCGACGATCATCGCGTACGGCACGGAGGAACAACAGGAGCGTTGGGTGCGGCCGACTCTGCTCGGTCAGCTCAACTGGTGCCAACTGTTCAGCGAGCCCGGCGCCGGCTCCGACCTCGCGAGCCTGAGCACGAAGGCCGAGCGGGTCGAGGGCGGCTACGTGTTGAACGGGCAGAAGGTGTGGACGTCGCTGGCGCAGACGGCGGACTTCGGCATCTGCCTGGCCCGTTCGGACCCCGATGCGCCAAAGCACGCGGGCATCACCTACTTCATCGTGGACATGCGGGCCGAGGGTCTCGACATCCGTCCGCTCCGTGAGCTCACCGGAGCGGCGATGTTCAATGAGGTCTTCTTCAACGACGTCTTCGTTCCCGACGATTGCGTCATCGGCACGCCCGGCGACGGCTGGCGGATCGGGCGCACGACTCTGGCGAACGAGCGCGTGTCGATGTCTTCGGGCGCGTCCTTCGGCAACGGGGTCGAATCGTTGATCCGCACCATGGCCCGGCGCTCCGAGCGCGGTGAGCGGCTGCCGGCCAGCCTGGTGGAGCGCCTCGGCCACCTGATCGCGGAGGCACAGTCGGTGGCTCTGCTCGGTCACCGCTCGACGCTGCGCACACTTTCGGGTGTCGACCCCGGTAGCGGTTCGAGCGTCCGCAAGCTGCTGGGTGTCGAACACGAACAGCGCGTGCAGGAGATGGGCATGGCGCTCTACGCCGCCGACGCCGCGGTACTCGACGGCAAGGCCCAGCGCTGGGAGGAGGGCTTCCTCTCCACACGCTGTCTCACCATCGCGGGTGGCACGAGCGAGGTGCAACGCAACGTGATCGCAGAACGCATGCTCGGCCAACCCAAAGACCCCGAACCGGGCCGCTGACCGGCGTGCCATAGTTGGGCATGCGTCTCGCCACCGACGAAAACCTGCTGGAATTCCGGCGCGAATTCGAAGAGTGGTTGGACACGCACCTCCCCGGGCCCGACGTGGTCGAACAGGAGCACCGCAATTCGTCTGCCCACCTCCCGGGCTGGGCGCGCACGTTCCAACGCGAGATGTTCGAGGCCGGGTACTTGGTCCCCGGGTGGCCGCCCGAGCTCGGCGGCCGCAGCGCGACGCCGCAGGAGCAGATGATCTACTTCGAGGTCATCTCGGAGCGGCAGGTGCCCCGGTCGCTCAATCCACAAGGGCTCTCCATCTGTGCCGCCTCCATCGTGGAGTTCGGCACGGACGAGCAGAAGGCGCGCTTCGTCGTCCCGACTCTCAAGGGCGAGATCACGTGGTGCCTCGGCATGAGCGAGCCCAACGCCGGCAGCGACCTGGCGTCGCTGACCACGAAGGCGGAGCGGCGCGAAGGCTGCTTCGTCGTCAACGGCCAGAAAGTGTGGACGTCGGGCGCGCACGACGCCGACTTCTGTCTCTGTTTCGTGCGCACCGACCCAGAAGCGCCCAAACACCGTGGCATAAGCGTCCTCATCATCGACATGCGGACGCCGGGCATCAGCTGCCGGCCGCTGCCCGAGTTGACCGACCCGGACCACGCAGATTTCAACGAGGTCTTCTTCACGGACGTGGAGGTGCCAGAGGAAAATCTGTTGGGCGAGCTCAACAGCGGATGGTCGATCAGCCAGGGATCGTTGCGTCACGAGCGCGGGATGTTGTGGATTCTGAACGCCGCGAGGATGGAACGGACCATGCGCGGGCTCGTGCGCGTCGCCCGACGTCCGAACGCCCGCGGTGGGACCCTGGGCGACGACCAACGTCTCGCGGAGGCGATCGGCCGGGCGGCAACAGACGCGGCGGCCATTCGCTGCATGGGCTATCGAGGTTTCGCCAAGTCCGTCCGCGGCGAGATGGCCCCTGAGCACATGGTGCTGAAGCTGTTCTCCAGCGAGGCGGAGCAAAAGGCCTGTGAGGTGGCCCGGGATGCCCTCGGCACCGACGGCCTCGACCTCGATGGCGCCGGTCCGAGACGCTTCACCGACTGGGACGTCGAGAATTTCGACGTGGGCCCGGCGGAGGTCATGGGCGCGTTCTACGACGGCGCGTGGGCCGACCAGTACTGGCGCTCGTTCTCACACACGATCGCCGGCGGGACGTCGGAGATCCAGCGCAACATCATTGCGGAGCGGGTGCTCGGGCTTCCACGCGGGTGAGCTGAGTTCTCACAGTCGCACACGAGCCGCCCATTCGCGGCGACCAATCCTGATCGACCGGCCTTACTCCGCGGTACGCGGACCAAACAACGTCGTCGACTTCGTTGTCCACCCGTTGTGCCGCGTGTGACTGAAGCGGATCTGACCGAGCCGTGTAGTCCAAAGGACCTATGCGCGCGTCGCTGATTCACTCCATTTAGTCAAAAGGTCCCATTGTGTTGCGTCCTTCGCGGATTCAATTCACACGTTTTAGTCAAAAGGTCCCATTCACTTGGGAAAGCGCAACCCCGATACTCAATTTGCGGAAGCGATATTCGGAGGGGGAGCGCAGTGCTTGGTCGGGGTCGTTGGCGGGTAGCGACGTTGTTGCTGCCGATAGGGATCATGATTGCAAGCACCCTGGCGGCGGCCGCGTCCAGCGCGCCAGCTGGGGCGGCAGGCATCCTTCCGCCGTCCAACCCTCCGGCAAACATCGCACCAAGCAGCGGCGATTGGCTCGCGTCGATCAACGCCGCCCGCGCGCAAGAAGGCGTCGGACCGATGAACGTCTCCGAGTCGCAACTCGCGGGCTTGCCGATCGACGAGCAGGTGCTGACGGTCGTCAACGACGAGCGGGTCGACCGGGGTCTGCCGCCGATCAATTACGTGACCTCACAGCTCGACGGCTACGCGCAGGGTGGTGCCAATGCAGGCAGCGACCCGTCGTTCCCCTCTGCGTTGACCGGCGGTGCACCCATCACCTTCGGGGGTTCGGTGTGGGCGGGTGGCCTCACGTCCATACTCGAGGCCGATTACTACTGGATGTACGACGACGGGTGGAGTGGCTCGTCGACGACCAACGTGGCGTGCGGTGGCATGGCGAGCTCCGAGTGCTGGGGGCACCGCGACATCATCTTGCACGAGTTCCCGAATTGCCCGAGCGGTCTGCCGGTGCTTTCGATGGGCGGTGCCTTTTCGACGACCGGCTACTCGGGTGGTTCGTTGACCGGCGAGTTCGTCAGTTCGTGTGCGCCGCCGAGCGACATCACGCTGAGTTGGGGCTCGGTGGCCTCCGCCGTGCAGTCCTCGTCGAACACGATCGGCATCGCGCCGTTGCCGAACGGGACGGGCTACTGGGAGGCCGAGGCGAACGGCACCGTCGCCGCCTTCGGTTCGGCGCCGAAGCTGGGCTCAGTCCCGGGCGGCCTCAACGCACCGATCGTGGGCATCGCCGCGACGCCCAACGGCGGCGGCTACTGGCTGGTGGCCGCGGACGGCGGCATCTTCAGCTTCGGCAACGCCCAGTTCTACGGATCGACCGGTGCGCTGCACCTGAACAAGCCGATCGTGGGCATGGCCTCGACGCCCAATGGCGGCGGCTACTGGCTGGTGGCCGCGGACGGCGGCATCTTCAGCTACGGCAACGCCCGGTTCTTCGGCTCCATGGGCGGCCACCCGCTGAACCAGCCCATCGTCGGCATTGCGGCCGACCCGGGGACCGGCGGCTACTGGGAGGTAGCCACGGACGGCGGCATCTTCGCTTACAACGCACCCTTCTTCGGCAGCACGGGCGCCGTCCGCCTCAACCAGCCGATCGTCGGCATGGAGGCGTCACCCAACGGCCAGGGCTACCGCTTCGTGGCCGCTGACGGCGGCATCTTCACCTACGGCCAGGCACCTTTCGACGGGTCAACGGGCGGCATGTCGCTGTCCGCTCCGGTTGTGGGTATCGCAGCTGACAACACGACGAACGGCTATTGGCTGGCCGCGGCGGATGGTGGGATCTTCACCTTTGGCGGCGCCTCCTACATGGGGCGGCTGGTCGCCTAGCCCGCAGGAGCGGTACGCGCCGGCCGCCGGCCACGCGGGTCAGAGGACGCCGCGTGCAGTGAGATCCTCGAGCTCGGCTTTGCTCAAGCCGACCACACCGCACCAGATCTCTTCGTTGTGTTCGCCCAGACGCGGCGCCCCCGAGGGCACGGCCCCCGGATTCTTCGCCAGTCGCGGAAACGGCGCCTGCTGGCGGACCGCACCGATGACCGGGTCGTCGATCGGTATGAGGTCGTCCCGCGCCGCCATGTGGGGGTCCGCGAAAATGTCGGCGGCGCTGTAGGCGGTGCCGACAGGGACGTCGTGCTCGACGCAGCGCTCGGTGATTTGGTCTGCGGTGAGGCTCGACGTCCACGCCGCGACGATCCCGTTGATTTCGTCACCGTGATCGGCCCGGTGCGCGAGCGTGTCGAAGCGCGGTTCCTGCGTCAGCTCTGGACGGCCCATGGCGGCGCACAGACGCCTGAAGTTGGCATCGGAACCGGCCACGATGCACACGTACGTCCCGTCCGCGGTGGGGTAGTTGTCGAGAGGGGCCGAGGTGGAAAGCCGGTTCCCCTCGCGGTGGCGCACGATCCCCAGGCGGTCATACCCCGCGAGCGTCCATTCGAGGATGCGCAGCATGGATCCGTAGAGGGCAGCGTCGATCACCTCTCCTTGCCGGTCCTTCTTTTCCCGGCTCGCGGCGGATCCATCCACCGCATCACGGCCGTAGAGCGCGGCGACGGCAGCGAAGGCCGCAAACGTGCCGGTGAAATAGTCGGAGATGTTCACTCCGGACCGCACCGGCGGCCGATCGGGCTCGCCGGTCAGATTGAGGAGCCCGCCGAAGGCGATGCCCAGTCGGTCGAGCCCGGGCCTGGGTGCGTAGGGGCCGGTCTGGCCGAAAGCACTGATCCGCACGTAGACCAGATCCTGGGGCAGGTCATCGGGGCCGAGCCCCCAGCGCTCCATGGTGCCGGGCCGGAAGTTCTCGCAGAGGACGTCGGCCGTGGTCACCAGGCGCTTGAAAAGATCTTTGCCCTCGGGCTGTCGCAGATCGCACGTGACGCCCCGCCGGCCGCGGCCTTCGACCGACCACGACAATGAGTAACCGGGACCGTCGTCGACGGGGACGAACGGCCCCATGTTCCGCATGAAGTCGCCTTCGCCCGGCAACTCGACCTTGATCACGTCCGCACCGAGCTCGCCGAGCAGGCCGGCGCAGAACGGCGCCGAGATCCTCGTGCCGACGTCGATCACGCGGAGGCCGCGCAGCGGTCCGCCCGACGAGACCACCTCGTCGCTCATGTCCCGGATCGGGGTTGCCCCTGGTCCCGCTCGGCGATGACGTCCTTCATGGAGCCCTTGGCCTTGCGTGCCGACAGTGCGTTGAGCGCGGTGGCCGTGTTGTGCACCCAGTGGTGCGCCATGAAGTGATACTTGAGGGCGTCGCGCTTGCCCATGAGGTCGGCGGTGTGGTTGATCGTGTCCTTCACCGTCTGCGCCGTGACCGGCGGCACCAGCGCCACCCGATCCGCCAGCTCGCGTGTCTTCGCTTCGAGTTCCGCTCTCGGCACGACACGGTTCACCAGGCCGAGGCGCCAGGCCTCCTGCGCGTCGATCGTGTCGCCGGTGAAGAGGAATTCCTTCGCCTTTCGGATCCCGATCTCCCACGGCTCGACGAGCAACTCCACACCGGCTCCCGTGAGGCGGAGTACCGGGTTGGAGAAGACCGCGTCGTCCGCGGCCACGATCAGGTCGCACATCGCTGCGAGCATCAGCCCGGCCGCCACGCAGCTGCCCTGCACCGCGGCGATCGTCGGCTTGCGGAAGTCATGGATCCGCAGGCAGCGGTCGTAGTACATCGTCTTTTCGTGCTGGAACTTCCCCTCGGGCGTCTCGCGCAGAGCCACCCACGGGTCCGAACCGTCGTCGGCGACGATCGCCTTGAGGTCGTGGCCAGAGGAGAAATGCTTGCCCGCTCCGGCCAGGATCACGACGCGCACGGACTCGTCGGCGTCGGCCAGGTCGAAGGCGGCGTCGATCTCGTCGATCATCGCGGAATCCTGCGCGTTCGCCTGATCCGGCCGGTTCATGGTGATCGTCGCGACGGCGCCGTCGGTTTCGTAGCGGATCTTTTCGAACGTCTGTGCCATCTCGGTCATCCTCCTGCCGCCATCCTGTCGCGTCGCGCCAACTTGGTCGGGTACCTGTTCAGCCCCGAGGCAATCCGAGCACCCGCTCGCCCACGAGGGTGCGCTGGATCTCGTTCGTGCCGGCGAAGATCGACGACGCCTGGTAATAGAGCCACGAGCGCTGCCACGCACCGTCGGCGGGGTTTCCCGGCGCTCCTTCCCACAGCGGTGAGGCCTCTCCGAGCACGTCGAGCGCGGTGCGGTGCAGGCGCTTGGACATCTCGCTCCAATACAGCTTGAGCGCGCTGCCCTCGGGCCCGGGCGCCTCGCCCTTCGACAGGCGGGTCAGCGAGCGCCAGTTGTGCAACTGGAAGAGCCGCACCTCGGTGGCCGCTTGCGCCAGCTCCTGCCGCAGCCTCCAGTTGTCGAAGCTCCCGTTGTCCTGGGCCAGGCGCAGCAGTTCCTCGATGAGCTGGGTGTGGATCACCAGCTGGCGGGGGTTGATGCCGCGTTCGTGGGCGAGGGTCGAACCGGCGACGGTCCACCCCTGGCCCTCGACGCCGACGAGCCGCTCGGAGGGGACGAACACATCGTCCAGCTCGACTTCGTTGAACTCGGCTTCGCCGGTCGACTGCACGAGCGGGTGTACACCGACCCCCTCGGCGTGCATGTCCACGATCAAGGCGGTGATGCCGAGCTGGCGTTTCGGCGCGTCCGGGTCGCTGCGCGTGAGACACAGGCCCCAGTCGGCGAACTGGGCGTAGGAGGTCCAGACCTTGCGGCCGGTCACGCGGTAGCCGCCCTCGACCGGGACGGCGCGCGTCGTCAGCGACGCGAGGTCGCTCCCGGCGTCCGGTTCGCTGAAGAGCTGGCACCACAGTTCCTCGGCGGAGAGGATCCGCGGCAAGAACCGCGCTTTCTGTTCCTCCGTACCGTGTGCGAGGAGCGTCGGCCCGACGAGATTGATGCCGATGCGACCGACCAGCTCTGGGGCCCGGGCCCGCGCCAGCTCCTCGATGACGACGTAATTCTCCAAAGCCCCGAGGCCCCGCCCGCCGTATTCCTCGGGCCAAGTGACACCCACCCAACCCGCTCCGGCCAACGCAGCTTGCCAGCGCCGGCCGAACGCGACCGTCTCGGACAGGTCGTCGAAGCGCGGCGGTAGTCCGACGCCGTAGGGCCACGGGAGGTGTTCCATGAGCCAGGCCCGGAACGCGTCGCGCAGCACCTCCTGTTCGGGGGTGGAGCGGAGATCCATCCGCCGCAGCATGGCACAGCCGCTTCGCGGGGTGACACCGCTGTCAGCCATGACCGTAGACTGCGCCGCCGTGGACTTCGACCTCTCCGCCGACCAACTGGCTTTGCGCGAGGCGGCCGCGGCGCTGCTCGAGGGCAAAGCGGGGCACGACGCGTTGCGGGCGCGCGTCGGCACAGGCGAAGTCGTCGGCACGCTTCCGGGGGCAGGGGAGGCGTCGGCTGCGCCCGCGGCGACGAGCGCACCGCAGGGCTACGACGCCACCGCCTGGGACGCCATGTCCGAACAGGGCTGGCTGGCCATCGAGCTACCCGAGGGCGAAGGCGGGCTTGGGCTGGGACTGGTCGAGGTCGCTGTGCTCTGCGAAGAGTTGGGCCGTCGTCTCGTCGCCGCGCCGTTCCTGCCGTCGGTGGTGGCGCTCGGTGCGTTGAGCGATTGCGACGCCAGCGCTACCGCAGCAGCGAAGCAGTGGCGCGAGGCGATCAGCCAAGGATCGGCCGTTGGCTGCACGGTTTTCGCCCCGCCGGGCCGCATTTCGGTCTCCGAGACTCCGACGGAGGGGGAGGTGCTGCTCCTGGGCGATGCGCCGCCGGCGACGTACGCGCCCTCGGCCGACGTCGCGGTCCTGGTCTGCGAGGACGGCACGTACGCGGTTGACCTGCGCGCTGTGGGCCGACCCGACCCGGTACCCGCGATGGATCGCACGCGCGAACTGGGCGTCCTGAAATTTGATGGAACCCCGGCTGTTCGTCTTGGTGGGGCGGATGCTGCGGCACGGGCGCTCGACCGCGCCGCAACCCTCGTCTCGGCGGAGATGCTGGGAGCCGCCGACCACGTGTTGTCGATGTCGGTGGATTACGCCAAGGACCGCGTCCAGTTCGGGAAGCCGATCGGCTCGTTCCAGGCCGTCAAGCACATGCTCGCCGACGCACTGGTCGACGTCGAAGGGATGCGGTCGACGGTGTACTACGCCGCGTGGTGCGCCGCGGCCGATGACCCCGAACGTGCGCTGGCGGCGAGCATGGCCAAGGCGTGGTGCTCCGATGCCTCGGCGCGCGTGATGGGCACCGGGTTGCAGGTCCACGGAGGGATCGGCTTCACCTGGGAACACGACATGCACCTCTATGTGAAGAGGGCACAACTGGACCAGGTCAGTTACGGCGATGCACCCTTCCACCGCGACCGCATCGCAAACATCTTGCGCACGCGGTTGGAGTCCGGCCAGGCGCTGTCCTGACTACTTGAGCGTCCGAACAGGGACGTCACCGATTCTGACGAAGACCAGGGTCTCGCCCTGGGTCCCTTGTGTCGGCACGACAACTTGCGCTCGGGCGGCCACGAGGTAGTCGGACCGGACGATGGCCGTTTCGTGCACCTGGCCCTGCGTGGTGCTGGTGACCGCCTCGCAGTTGGTCCCGTTCGCATGCGGCACACGCGCGGAATACGCGGCCAGACTCTCTGTCCTCGTATAGGTCCCACCCTTTTGCTGCCACGCCCCCTGGCCTTGGAGCATGGCTGAATAGGAGCTCAACACACAGGAGATTGCGGGCTGGTGCAGCACCCCCGCGAGCTTCGCCGAGCTCCCCGCGACGTTGTAGACCACCATCCGGGTAGGCGCGGAGTAGGCGATGATGCGCTCCTGCGTCGTCCCGTTCCCCGTGCCTGATCCCACGTTCGCGGAGGTGATCAGCTCCATGACCCAGGAGTTGGTACCCGCCGGCGTGCCGAAGGTCTTGGCGGCCGCGTTCTGGACCTGGATTGTCGTCGCGGTGGGGGCCGAAGCCGCTCCCACGACGGCGAAGACTGCGGTGAGCACGGCTAAGACCGCGAGCAGCACCAACGGAACGAGGTTGCGGCGAGGCATCCATCCAACGTAGTTCCGGGTCCTGCCTCGACGCGGTACCCGGAGCGTCAGGCCGCTTCAGGCCGCGCCATGGCGCATCACGGCGCGGCGGCCTGGCGCGCCAACGCGGCACGGTCGGCCTTGCCGGAGCCGAGCAAAGGGAGGTGCTCGAGGCGCACGACCTTCTCGGGGGTCTTGAAGGTCGCGATGCCGCGGCTGGTGAACCAACGACGGCACTCCTCGAGGTCGAACGGCGCGATGGACTCCACGAAAGCCGCGACGCGCTCGCCCATCAAGGGATCGGGATAGCCGACGACGACCGCGTGCCGGACGTCAGGGTGCGCCTCGAGCGCGGCCTCCACCTCCGAGGCGGAGATGTTCTCGCCGCCTCTGATGATCACGTCCTTGAGACGGCCGACGATTCGAAGCCACCCTTCGCCGTCGACCGTCGCAAGGTCGCCGGTGCGGAACCACCCGCCGGGCGCGATCACTGCTGCTGTTTGCACGGCGTCGGCGTAGCCCGCGAACATCTCGGGCCCGCGCACCCAGAGCTCGCCGGCCGACCCGGTTGTGATCCGCGCGCCGGTTTCGGGGTCTGAGATCCGCAGCTCGACCTGCCCGATCGCGCGGCCGTCGGTGTCACGTGCGATCTCGAAGGGGTCGTCGTTCGTGCTCGTGGTGACGGTGGGCGCTTCCGTGGACCCGTAGGTGCGCTTGACGCGGCAGTCGAAGATCCTCGCCGTTTCCTCGATGAATGCCGGTGTCACTGACGCGCCACCGCTGGAGATCAACCGTACGGAGGAGACGTCCGCTCCTGAACCCGAAGGGCCGCGCCGCGCCCCGCCCATGGCGATGAAAAACGTCGGTGGGCCCGCCATGAAGGAGATCCGCTCGTCCGCCACGAGAGCCAGTGCCCTTTCCGCGTCGAACCGCCGCATCAGAACCGAGCGCATGCCGGCTGCACCCGGGACCAACACGCCGTTCAACAGGCCCGAGATATGGGCCATCGGCGCCGGGACCAGGACCGCGTCACCGGGACCGAGGCCGTGTACCCGCGTCATCAACGACGCCTTCCAGCTGAGGCCGCGGTGGGTGTGCAACACGGCCTTCGGGATGCCGGTGGAGCCGGAGGTGAAAAGGACGAGCGCGACGTCGGACGGCTTGACGGCGCCAGCGCCCCCGATCGACACCGGCGTTCCGCCCAACGCGTCCGCGAGCGCCGTCGGGGACGAAATCACATCGGGCCCCAGTTCCAAGACGAGCGCCGGGTCGATCTGGGCCAGCGCCCCTTCCACGTCGGCTGCCCCAAAGGTGTGGAGGAGCGGAGCGGCGACCGCACCAATACGCCAGCACGACCGCATCAGGACCGCGGCCGCCAGGCTGTTCGGCACCTGCCACGCCACGGCCGAGCCCTTCGTGACACCGCGCTCGAGCAAGCCGCCGGCAACCATCGCCACCAGCGACTCGGCCTCGGCGCCGGACAGCCGCGTGTCACCGTCGACGACTTCACCGCCGTGCGCCGCGATCAGTTCGTCGAGTGTCGGCACGTCCCAAGGGCCACCGGGTCGCCGGTACGCGCGCGCCTGGCTCGGCACCCAGGTGGGTCGAAGGCGAGCCGTCACGGCAGGGGACCATACCCGGGTCCCACTAACGTGACGCCGATGTCAGGGACGACGACCGCGTCGAGAATGGGTCACGCGTGGACCTCGCGCTGAAGGCAGAGGACCAGGCGTTCGCCGCGTCGTTCCGCGAGTGGCTTGCGGGTCACGACCACCGCCCGCCCGCCTTCGTCGACCTCGCCGACGAAGTGGCGTGGGGCCGCACGTGGCAGGCCACCCTTGCCTCCGACCGCTGGGTTGGGGTGCACTGGCCCGAGGCCTACGGCGGCAGGAGCGCCACGCCCGTGCAGGTCGCTCTGTACCAGAGCGAGTACGCACGTTCACAGGCGCCTCAGCCTGTGAACCGCGTCGGCATCAACCTTGTCGGGCCGACCCTGCTCGCGCACGGCACTGAGGACCAGCGGCTGCGCTACCTCCCGAAGATCCTCTCGGCCGAAGAGATCTGGTGCCAGCTCTTCAGCGAGCCCGATGCCGGCAGCGACCTTGCCTCGCTGTCCACGAAGGCGACCCCCGTCGACGGCGGCTACGTGGTGACCGGCCGCAAGGTATGGACGTCGTACGCGCAGTTCGCCACGTGGGGGCTCTGTCTGGCGCGCACCGAGCCGGACGCGGCGCGGCCGCAACAGGGAATCACGTCGATGATCGTCGACATGGCCGATCCCGGGGTCGATGTGCGACCGCTCGTGCAGATGACGGGCGATGCCGAATTCAACGAGGTGTTCCTCACCGACGTCTTCGTGCCGTCCGAGCACCTCATCGGATCGGAGGGTCACGGCTGGACCGTCGCCGGCTCGACGCTGGCGCACGAACGTGGGACCAACTTCCCGTTCAAGGAACAGGTGGTCCATGAGACGTACCTGGCCCGCCTCTACGACGAGGCGCGGGCCAACGGTTCGCTCGACGACCCGATGGTGGCCGACGCGCTGGCCCGGGCCTACATGGAACTGGGCGTGCTGCGACTGCACAACCTGCGGACGCTCACCCGTCTCGGTCGCGGCGAGGAGCCCGGGCCGGAATCGAGCTGGATCAAATTGACGTGGACGTCAATGACGCAGGGCATGGCCGAGGCGGCGTTGCTCGTCACCGGCCGCGACCCGGCCTCGTCCGCGGCCGGGCCGTGGGCGCGCCAGTGGCTCTGGAGCAAGGCCGCTGGGATCGCGGGCGGGACGTCCCAGGTACAGCGCGACATCATCGCCGGGCGGATCCTCGGCCTGCCGCGCTGACGCCGACGGCCCGAACCGTCAGAGCCTGGTCAGGGCTCGGCGCGCTTGGCGGCGCTGCGACGACGGCGGTGGCGGACGAACCACACCATGACGAGGGCGCCCACAGCGAGCCCGACGAGCAGGGTGCCGATGTCGCGGGGCGAGGTGTGGCCGGTGACGACGCGTCCGATGCCGAACGCGCTCGCGGCGACCGACACCGCAAAGGCGAACGATGCGATCAGGTTCCACAGGACGAATTGGCCGTGACGCATCTTGGCCGTCCCCGAGACCACCGCGGGCGTGAAGAAGACGGCCAGCCGTCCCCACCTCGCGTAGGCGCGTTCCCCCTTCTCGACGATCTTCCGGCGGCCCTCTTGATGCTTGCCCGGGCGCTCCAGGAGGATTTGGCCCCACCGGTCGCCGACGGCGTACCCGATGAGGCCGCCGACCTCTCCCGCGACGGTCGCCACCCCGACGACCACGGCGAGATTGAGGCGGCCTTGGCTGGCGGCGACGGCCGCGGCGCCCAGGGCGGTCGCACCGATGAAGGGGACGCCGGCCCACGACGCCGCCACGGCGACGAACAGGAGCAGGTATTGCCACCACGTGTCGACGGCGACGCCCGCCGTGGCGAGGACCATGCCAGGGATCCGTGACTAGGCGCCCAGGCCACCGGGGAGGCGAGCGGTCATGTGGCCGGCGAAGGGCTCGGAGCGCTGGGTTGCGGCGCGCCGGACCCCGCCAACAGTGCGATCCCCAGTATGGCCACGATCAGGCCGAGGAAGGCCGAACTCGAGTGCCCCGCGCCGCCCTTCGAGACCCGCTCGCCGTACACCGTGATGCCGAGCACCACGCTGGTGAACAGCGTCACCGAATTGGCCGAGGCCATCGCGGGTGCCAACACGCCCGTCTTGAGAGCAGCCTGCTGGAGCGCGAAGCCGGTCAGAGCAGAGAGGATCAGTACCCAGACCGACCAGCTCGAGAGCAGCGCCAGGATGCCCGAGCCGACCTCGGTCACGAACGTCTTCGTGACGGCCGCCTGCAAACCGAAGCCGAGCCCGGCCGCGGCGCCGTATGTGAGTGCCCTGGCCGAGCCACGGAAGCGGGCACCGACGCCGACGAGAACGACCACCAACACGCCGATGCTGACGCTGGCGATCCACCACGACGTCGCACTCGGGTGGCTCGTACCACCCTGAGGCTGGCCGGCGGCGATGAAGAAGATGATCCCCAGCGAGGTGAGCAGGGCGCCACCGAGTTCCCGCCGGCCGATGTGCTGGTCGGTCAGCAGTGCGCCCAGGGGGAGGGCGACGACGAGGCTGAGCGCAGTGAGTGACTGCACGACCAGGAGCGAGGCTCGGTCGAGCGCCATCGCCTGCAGGATCCAGCCCGACGCCATGAGGACCGCTCCGGCGAACCACACCGGACGCCGCAAGATCTGCAGCAGGAAGTGAGGGTCGCCCTCGGGTGCCTCGGTGCCAAGCGTTCCCTTCTGCTGGAGCACGGTGCCCAGAGCGAAGAACACCGCGGCCACGATCGCCAGGGCAGGGCCCACCGGCCCAGGTTAGGGTGCGCGCACCCTGCCGCCACGTAATCTCGGGCCATGCGCGAAACAGATCTCTGGGCCCGTCGTGCGTCGGAGAACCTCGCGGTGGCCCAGCGGGACCTGGCTGCCACGCACCCCGAGATCGAAGCCGACCGGGCCCGGTTGCTGCAGTCCCTCCTGTCCTGCCGGGGCGACATCCTTCTCTACCGGCCCGAGCAGCAGCACTACGCGCTGGGCTTCGGCGAGTTCGGTGAGTCGCGCCACGTCGCCGTCGTCGTGCCGGGCGTGGGCGACGGCACGAACCTGTGCTCGGACTGGATCCCCGGCGCGCGCCATCTGTTCGAAGCGGCCGAGTCGACCACAGTCGTGCTGTGGAAGGGCTACGACAACCCGGTGGACCTGTTGGCAGCCGCGGCCGGGTCCATCGAGTGTTCCGACGTGCTCGTGACCGCCGCGCTGGACCTGACCGAGTTCGTGGGGTCGCTGCCGATCGGGCCCGATCACTCGGTCACGATCGTCGCCCACAGCTTCGGCTCGGTGGTGACGGGTGCCGCGCTCGCCGATTGCGGCCTGCGCTGCACCGACGTGGTGGTGGCGGGCAGCCCCGGCATGACGGTCGACGACCTGCGCCAGCTGCACATGGAGCGGTCCCACTTCTTCGCCGAGCAGGCGCCGGGCGACGCCATTGCCGAGCTCGGGCTCTTCGGCACGGCGCCGGCCTCACCCACGTTCGGTGGGAGACGGCTGCGCACGAACGCAGCCGATCATCCCGAGGTGCACGCGCACTCCCACTACTTCGAGCCCGGGTCGCAGGCCCTGGAGAACATCGTGGACGTGGTGACCGGCCGTTACGACGAAGTCGTCGGTCACCACTCGACGACGGCCGAGATGGCGGGTGCTCTCGTCGCCTGGTGCCTGCGCCTGCCCGTCGTGCCCGTGCGTGCCGCGGGCCGGCACTATCGGGGCCCGGGGTTCCGCGTGATGACGAACGCCACCCGCCTCGTCGAGTTCGGCGCCGCACAGACGGGCAACCTCGTCGCCGATGCGCTCGACAACAGCGGCCGGGCCATGGCCTGGCTGGCCCACCGGGCCGTCACGGCACCGCCGAGCGCCACCGAGCCCGATCGAGCCTGATCGAGCCTGAACAAACCTGACACCAGCGTCAGCAATGGGCCCCGACCACGGGCTACGTTTGCCCGGTGCCCGTCTGGCTGAGCGAGCAGGAGTACGCGACCTTGCTGGCCGCGTGCCAACAGATGATGCCCTCCGGATTCGGTGGGCCCGGCGCCGACGAGGCCGGCGTCGCCGAGTACATCGACACGTTCCTCGGCGCGTTCACCTTCGACCCGCCCCGGATCTGGGCGGGAGGGCCGTCTTCGGGTCGCCATGGGGGCGAGGCGCGCTTCGGCGACTTCGTCCCGCTGTCGCGCCTCGACGAGCTGGCGTGGCGGATGCGCATCGAGGGGTCGCAGGGGCTGCCCGAGCGTGAGTTCAACGGCCCGGTCGTCGGGCTCCAGCAGCGCTACCGCGAAGGCCTGGCCGCGCTGGGTGCCGACTTCGCCGAGGCCGACGGCAAGGAGCAACGGCGCCGGCTGCGCGAAGACGACGCCTTCCGGGAGCTGTTATGGGAGCACTGCTGCGAAGGGATGTACGGCGCGCCCGAGTACGGCGGCAACCGCAACGGCATCGGGTGGTCGTACATCGACGTGGAGGGCGACGTGCAGCCGCGGGGCTACACCGACGCCGAGGTGTCGCAACCGTGAGCGACCGTGCGCAGGCGGTGGGCGGGCTGTGAGCGGCGAGGCGGAGGCGATCATCATCGGCTCTGGCCCGGGCGGAGCCACCGTGGCCGAGGTGCTCACACGCGCGGGCTGGTCCGTCGTGATCATGGAGAAGGGCCGCAACCACCTCCTGGACCCCGACGACATGACGAAGCCGTCGGGTGACTACTCCAACGACGAGATCAAGTTCACCGAGCGCTACTTCCTCGGCCCAGACCCGCTGACCGAGCCGCGGGCGTTCCGGCGCAACGCGGACGAGGGCGAGCACACCCACGTGGGCGAGGTGAACTCCATCCCGACGACCGTCGGCGGCGGCGGCACCCACGCCGACGGCAAGGTGCCGCGCTTCCGGCAAGAGGATTTCCGCACCCACTCCGTGCTCGGGCCGCAACCCGACGCGCACGTGGAGGACTGGCCGCTCGACTACGAAGAGCTCGAGCCGTATTACGCCGAGGTCGAGCGCGCCATCGGTGTGGCGGGCCGCGCCGGCGCCAATCCGTTCGCGGCGTGGCGGTCGGGCCCGTATCCCATGCCGCCGGGGGCACCGATGTACGGCGCCACCCTGTCCTCCAAAGCCGCCGAGAAGATCGGCTTGCACCCCTACGAGGCGCCCACCGCGGCGAACAGCATCGCCTACGACGGGCGGCCCGCCTGCAACAACTGCGGGTTCTGCGCGTTCTTCGGGTGCCCCATCCATGCCAAGGGCGACCCCGTCGCGCTGCTCACGAAAGCGATGGCGACTGGCCGGGTGAGCCTCATGGCCGAGACGTACGTGAGCCGGATCCTCACCAACGGGCGCCGGGCGACGGGCGTCGAGTACATCGACGCCGCGGGCGCAATGCACACCATGGACGCAAACCTCGTCGTCGTGGCGGGTGGCGCGATCGAGACGCCGCGCCTGCTCCTCCTCTCGGGCCTCGAGCACCCGTCCCTCGGCCGCCACCTCATGGTGCACTTCCAGACGATCGTCGTGGGGCACTTCCCGGCGCTCAGTCTCCACCCGCAGAAGGGCCGCTCGGTCACGCACGTGCACGACGACGCCATGGTGCAGGACGACACCGCGCGCGCCGCCGCCAAGGACGCCGGCGTGCCCTGGATACGCGGCGGCCTCGTCGAGCACAGCGGGGGTGGCCACACGATCATGTCGGCGCGCCACACCCCGTGGGGGCGGGCCCACGCCCAGTCCATGATCGCCGGCGACCTGCGCGACCACATGTGGGCCTTCATCATGCAGGGCGAGGACCTGCCGTATGCGACCAACGCCGTCGACCTCAGCCCGTCGATCCGCGACGCCCGCGGTTACCCGGTGGCCCGTGTGACCTACGAGCCCGGTCGCCACGAGCTGGCGGCCTCCAAGCACCACGGCAAGATCCTCCAGCGCGTCCTCGAGGAGATGGGCGCCGAGTACGTGATCCACACGTCGTCGCCCGGTGTCTCGTACCACGGCATCGGTGCGACGCCGATCCCCGAGAGCCGCCACGTCATCGGCACCGCGCGCATGGGGGACAACCCCGACACCGCGGTGTGCGACCGCTGGGGCCGCGTGCACGAGTGGGACAACGTGATCGTGGCGGACTCGTCGGTGTTCGTGACCGCGACGGGATACGGGCCCACCCTCACCCTGGTCGCGTTGGCCTCCCGGGCGGCGCACCACCTAGCGGACTCCAAGCCGATGGGCCCCGTGCCCGGGGGCGCCGTGACCGGAGAGAACGCTCAGAGCGGCGCCGCCAGCGCCGCATCGGCGAACTGACGCCGGCCGTTCCCGGCGACCTGACGACTGCCCCCTGACTGCAACCCGCCCGCGACCCGGCGGGCAACCGGGTCGGAGAAGGCTGGCGCGCAAATCAACGGACGCACCAATTGGCGAATGCGGAGAACGGGCGTCCAAGGCGAAGGGGGTCAAGATGCTTCTGGCAGAACGTGTCGACATCATCGGTTTGATCGAGAATCTGCCTCCGTTCCGGAGCTGCACCACCGAGGTCCTCGAGTCGTATCTGGCTCACGACGCCATGCGGGCGCACTGTGGACCGGGCGAGGTCCTCTGCGGGTTGGAGCAGGACCACAACCTCTACGTCATCGTGTCGGGCGAGGCCGTGCTGCACGTCGGTCCCGACGTGTCCATCACGCTCACGCCGGGCGACTACATCGGACAGCAACTGCACCGTCAGAACCGGCTGTCCGGCAGCGTCATCGCCTCCACCGACGTCGAGGTCCTCGTGGTGGGGCCCCAAGACCTGCTGCGCCTGGAGCTCGAGTCGGGGACGTCACGGCACCCGTCGCGCTTCGTGCTGTCGCCCGACCTCTCGGTGATCGAGGGCGGCTCGCAGCGGCGCTTGTTCCGCCGCAGCCGTTGACGAACTAACTGGAGGTCGCGGGCCCGGACCTTTTGGACGACGCCTCGTCGTACCGCCGGCCTCGAGTCGGAGGCGTGCATCGGGTCCCCCTTGGACTGCTGCGAACCTCCAAGAGACAGGTCATTCTTCGTGAACGAGGACAGGTCGCGCTGTCGTTCGCTTTACAAAGGCCAACCCGAGTTGTAAGCCTAAGAGCGCATCATGCGCTCGGGTGGTCGGAACGTCCAGCCATGACAGGGCGTGGGGGCGAGGTGAACCATGCTGTTCATGACGACGTACAGAGTGAAGCCGTTTCTTCCTCGGTCGGAGACGAAGAAGCTCCTCGACCTCTTCGCGAAGGCGGGGGCCGCCCCGGGCACCATCGCCCACTACGTGGCGGCCGACAACACGGCCGGGTGGACCGTGACCGAAGCCCCGGACGCCGCCAGTGGCTACGCGGCCACTCTGCAGTATTCGGAGTACATCGAGTTCGACACGAAGCCGGTCCTCACGATCGAGGACGCCCTGCCCCACCTGCTCGAGGCGTTCGGGTAGGCCCCATACCCTCCTTTGTCGCACCTCCGAGCCCCGTTCCGGCAGGTGTGACATCGGTCCAAGCGGAGGTCAGGGGCGGCTTCTCGGTCCCGAGCGGCCCAAATCGTCCCCCGGCCTGGGCCACCGGAGGTCGCGGCGCTGGCCCGGCACTTGTTCGACTTGTGTTCAAGTGGACCGGCACTCTGGCCGACAGACCCCATAGTGGCCGCACGCCCACGGATGGGCGCGGCGCGGTGTCTGGAGGATGCATCGTGGAGAACCGCAGGCGGGCTGAACGCCGATCAGGAATCTGGATGGGAACATGCCACGTCGAAGGCGATTCGCCCAACCTGACGCGGGATTGTGGGATCTTCGACATCTCGACGCTCGGTGTCGGGATGGACTTCCATTACACAGACCCGATGCGTCTCGAGGGTCGTCGTGTCTCGGTGCACCTTCCGCTCGGCGATTCCGTCGAGGTGGCGTTCACCGGTGAGGTGCGGAACGTAAGGGCGGGACCCGGAGGCATCGTCCGGGCCGGCATCGAATTCGTCGACCTCATGGACTCGGAGCGTTCGATCGTCGATCTTCTCGAATATGACTCCGTG
>DATMMN010000191.1:0-28512 GCA_035569675.1 Acidimicrobiales bacterium
AGTACTTGGCATCTACGCCGTGGCCTCCAAGTTCGCCGAGCTCATGAGGCTCGCCCCGACGGCCATCAACTATGTGTTGTACCCGCGACTCGCGAAGCTCGGACTGGAGAGGGCCACGACCGAGGGTCGCCGACTGTTGCCACAAGCAACTGCGTTGACACTCCTTTTGACCCCGCTGGTGGCCGCCATCGCGTACGTGGGTCCAGCTCTGATCTACGGCTCGGCGTTCCAAGGGGCAGTCGTCCCGGCGGAGGTCATCATCCTTGGATTGTCGATCGAAGGGGCTGCCGCGGTCTCCTCCGCTTATTTGCTCGGCGTGGGCCATCCCGGCCTCAACACGATCGGGATGGGTGTGGGAGCCACCATCACGGTGACACTCGATCTCATCCTGATCCCTCACTTTGGGGCGCTTGGGGGCGCCATCACCTCCGCCGTCACCTATGCAACGACGACGCTCACGCTCACGTATATCGCCTACCGGGTGGCTCGCAGGGCGCACCCTTCCCAGTTCGAAGTGGGCGCGCCGCCATCTGTCATGGCGACCATTCTGGACCGTGGCGGCACCGATATCCGTCTCGACACACAGATCCGGCGGGTGGTCGACGCCTTTTTGGCCGCCGTCGCAATCTTGGTCACGTTGCCCGTCTTGATCGTCACCGCGGTCGCCGTCAAGCTCACGAGTCATGGTCCGGCGCTGTACAAGCAGATTAGGGTGGGCCGGTCGGGCCACTCGTTCACCATGATCAAGTTCCGATCGATGACCGACCACGCAGCGGAAATGGGACCGCTCATCACCGGATGCTCTGATCCGAGGATCACCAAGATCGGAGCTCTTCTCCGTGCCTCAAAGCTGGACGAGCTGCCACAACTCTTCAACATCCTCAAAGGCGACATGACGCTCATCGGTCCGCGGCCGGAAGTCCCTCGCTTCTTGCCGTGCTACGACCCGGAAGAACTGGGGATCCTCCGGGTCAGACCCGGTCTGACCGGTCCGGGTCAGATCTGCTACACGGGGGAACACGAGTCCGAGAGGACTCGAACTGCCGATCCCGAACAGGAGTACGTGGAGACTCAACTGCACCCAAAGCTCCGTGTCGAGCTCGACTACCTACAACGACGCGGATTTCGCCATGACATAGGCATCTTGTTGCGGACCGCTGCGTTGGTCTTTCGCGGCGCGGCCAACGAACTCCGGCACAAGGGACGTCGCAACGCAGTTCGACGTACAGGGACCACCTACAGCGGTGCAGGCGCAAGACGAGGCAGATGGGCGGCCACGGAGAAGGCGACCTTGGCGTCCGGCGGTGAGCAGTTCAGCACGGACGAGAAGTCAGCAACCTGCTTCAAGAGTTGACACGCAGTCCCAACTCGCGGAGGAGGTCAGGTGCAGACGCTGCCTGGCGGAGGAGAGATACTCCAGCGACCTCATCGATCAACCTGGTCAGCGCGAAATGATCAAGTGGCTGTCGCAGGACCTTGTGTGTCATTCCTGGTGCCAGAATCACAAACGGCACCTGTTCGGTCGTATCTCCTTCGTCGAACAGCACGATGATGGCCAGTCGGCCGTCACTCCAGTCCCGACCAGAGGTGAGCGCGGGGACCCAAGCATGAAGCCAGCCATCGGCCTGTGCCAAGGTCCCGTCGTGACCGTCGTGGTGGAGATTGGGTGAGATCTCGCCGACGGTCGGAAGAGAACCACTCCGGATATCTGTCAGGAGTGTTCCGGAACCTACGGTTCCTGCTGAAACATCGTTCACGCGACACAAGAGAGATTCATCGTGAAAATACGCCCAGGGATTGTGGTTCACGTCGTAGGTACCGCTGTCGCTCAGATCACACGGCTTCGGCATTGACTCCTGGTAGGCGCGAGCGGACGCACCGTTGATAACGGCTTGACCGAATACCGAAGACCCTCCATATGTACAACCGGCGGCCGGCAGGCAGTCTTGAGGCTCGTTGAATGCCGATCCTCCGAATATTGCCAGGTAGTTGGGCAGGCTGGGATGACCGATGTCGCTCCATGACGTTGCGCGTCCATACCTTCGAGCAATGCTCCAGAGGTACGGCATGTGCGACGGGAACGCCTGCCCGATGCTGTGGTTCTCCTCCATTATCACCACGATCTTGGTGATAATGGGCTCCGGTTGCCGTGACGCGGACATGGTCACGATGCTGCTGATTGCGGCCCCAATCGGAACCGACCTAACGGCGACGGAGGTCAGCACTAGACCGATCGATACGCTTACCAAGATCAGACGCCACACATCGAGCGCTCGCCGTATGTTTGACCCGCTCGTAGGCTCAGACGGCACGACGATTGAGCTGGCCCTCCGTCGTTCGGCGCTCAGTCGGCTGGTCGGACATCGCTTTCAAGAACTCCCGGAGTTCGGTCCGAGACTGCTTTCCTAGCTTGTGGTACACCCGTGTGAGGTGCCCTTCCACGGTCTTCTCGCTCACGAACAAGTGTTCCGCAATCTGGGAATTGATCAATCCGTCTGCAGCTAATTTCGCCACCTTTCGCTCGGCGGGTGTGAGAGCTTCGTAGCCCATGAGGGCCACGCGGCGTGGCCTCGCTCCTGCCGCGCGCAGCTCTATGGAGGCGCGATCAACGAGCGGTTGTGCGCGGCAGTGAAAGGCGAGGTCGGCACCTCGGCGTAGATTGCGCAGCGCCTCAGCCTGCTGACCTTCGCCGCCGTATGCGGCACCGAGATCGATTGACGCCTTTGCGTATTCGAGCACTGCGGCGGAGTGCTTGAGGATGTCGACCGCTTCTTGTAGCAGGGTAATGCGCTCGGCCTGGTGTCCTACCTCAGCCGCAGTTCGGAGCGCTTCCCCTGAGGCCCGAGGTGTCCCGAAGCTCCGAGCCAGCTCAAGATTCTCGGTTGCCAACTCGCGGGCCTCAGCGAGCCGGCCTACCCGATGAAGCGAGGAGGCGGCGATACTCCGCCACGCCGTGGCGGCGGGATTGACTACCCCCAATTCTTCGGCGCACTCCTTCACCAGTAGTGCGTCATCCAGCGCATCGTTCGGGTGCGCGTTGAAGAGGCTGAGGTTGGCCCGTTGCTCCAGAGGGAATAACTCGACATACGTCAGGACCGCCGGACTGGGAGGTACGGGCTTTAGTACCGTCGCCGCTTCGATGACTCGGCCCTCTTCCATGAGGCTTGCGCTGAGCACTCCGATTGCTAGTGAACGCGAAGCCCAGGAGACGCTTTCCATTGCTGTCAGAGCACGGCGACACTCGATCTCTGCTTCGTTAAGCCTGCCCTGGAGGTAGTGGGAGAGCGCAAGGATCGTCGAGAATTCCGCCACACTCGTAGCGTGATCAAGGTTCGATGCCGCTTCTTGCAACTCTTGGCCGTGGCGATCGACAAGGTCGAATCGTCCGGCTCGTGCCAAGGCCGCTAAGGCGCGAGCGATCAATACCACAGATGTCCCGTCTTCGGGATGGAAGTCTCCCGGGTGGAGGGATTGCTCAGCCAAGGTTGCCACGTAGTCGGCGTCGAGCTCACCGGGAGCGAGGATCTTCACGTGCGAAAGGTATGCAAGAGCCATTCGATCGTGCCGGCTGCGCTCGATGCGCTTCTTGAGGAGAGCCGATTCGACGGCCGTTGTGTCGATGTTTCGCACACTCACGCCGGGTCCCCACGTAGCCAGAACGACTTCGATCCAAATGCGGAGCTCATGGTTTTCATCGCCGAGTGCACCCTCCAAGTGGCGGAGGGTTGCCACCGTGTCGGGCGGGTACACATCGTGTGAGTACGCCTTGAGACAACGGTACGTCGTGTCGGCCAACGCAATCGGGTCTGCTCCGAGGTCCGCAGCCTCGCGCAACATGGCTAGCGACGGCCCGCCTGTCGCGGCCTGGGTCGAAGCGAGGACAAGAAGCCGGCGGGCTCGCGTCGAGTCATCGTTGGACGCGAGCAGGGCCCTCGACAAGCAGGTCTCTGCGAGCTCGAAGTCCCGACGCTGGGTGTAGTGGTGTGCTGCGCTTTCGAGCAGTTGGGCCGACCACTCGTCGTCTGACGGTTCGGACAACAACAGATGGTGGGCCACCTGTTCAATGGAGGCGCCGTTCTGATCGAGCAAGCGTGCAGCTTCAGCATGAGCTCGCGCGCGAAGCACCGGGTCGATCTCTCCGTAGACGGTCGATCGCTCGATCGGGTGAACAAAGCTGAGTAGGCGGCCCTTACGAAGGACGTGGACTTCGGCCAAGGAGTTGGCGATGTCGTGACCCCTCGCAGCGTCGATGCCGGCCAGTTCCGAGACCATCCGGTAGTCGGCTCCGTCCCCCAGCACGGCAGCGGAGCGCATGAGAGCCTGTGTCTCGGGGGTCAATCCGTACAGGCGCGTGAGCATGGCGCGCGCAATCGGAGCCGGGGAGAGGGCGGACAACACGTTCTCGGAGACCTCAGAGCGGATCCCTTGCTGGCGAAGAGCGATCAGCAACGAGTGCAGGAGGAACGGGTTGCCACGCGTCATTTTCATGCACGTGCTCACGAACGACTCCTCTGCCTCAATGTCCAAGTGATGACGTATCAACTCCGCCACGGAGGGACCGGTCAACGGTCGCAGCGGGATGACTCTGGTTGAGGGCTCGGCAACGATGTTGTCGATCGGGCCGAGGGCCGAACCGGCGATTCTGCTCAATGAGGTTCCGAGGAAGAAGAGTTGGCTGGAGCCGAGTCGTCGCACGAGATGTTGGACCCACCACAACGACTCAATGTCCGACAAATGGAGGTCGTCGATGGCAATGACCATCGGCCGGTTGGAAGCGAGATCCGCCAGTGTCAGGTACAGATCGTGGATCGCCTCGAATGGCATAGCAGGGCGAACGCCCTCGATCTGCTCGGATGACAGCTGCATCCACAAGCTGCGCTGGCTTGGGGGTAAGTCTTCGTAGATCGGCTGCAACAATTGCTGAACGACTCCGAAAGGAACTTCGGATTCCTGCACGCCGCCTCTGGCGTGCAGGACTTCGTGCCCGGCGTCCACTGCCAACTGAGATGCGACATTTAGCAGTGCCGTCTTGCCCGCACCCGGTTCACCCTCGATGATCATCGCAGCACGGGGCAACAGTCCTGCGAAGACCGCGGCGAACTCGTTCTGCCACTGATCCCGTTCTAAGAGGCGGCTCGACCGTGTTCCCTTACGAACCCGGCGTTCGAACGCGTGAATCTGTGCGGTGCCCGCAACCGCTTCCGCAAGATCTAGTTGGGCCCCCAACCGCCCATCGTCGCTAGTGATTCCCTCCGACACAACTGCCTCCAACATCACGTTGAGTGAGGGTGGAGCACAAGCTTCACTTCAACGAGGGCGTTGCCACAACCCTAAAATTGTGTAGAAGTTGGAAGTATTGGCTCAAATCCAACACGAAGCTTTGCGCTCAAATCGACGGGGATGGTTCTAAAAAAATGAGGGTGTAGCGGTTAAGACATGAGGGTCAGCGTTCAAATTAGATGGGTTCGAGAGGGAAGTTGGACATGCGCACGGCGGCAATGAGGGCTCCCCGACGGGTCGGCACCGAATCTGCCTGGTGACCGGTCATCTGCGGGTCGAGGCGCGCCCTCCTGGGCCAGCAGCAGACCAACCGACTTGACGAGCGAGCGAAACCGCCCGGAGCTGCGAATGGACTCCCAATTTCCGGAATATCGAGCGGATGTGCGACCGAATGGTTGCTTCGGTCACGCCCAACGATCGTGCGATCCCTCGGACCGGGTGCCCATCGAGAAGGTGGCTCAGCACGACTTGCTCTCGTTCGGTGAGGTCCAAGAACGGTGCCCGTCGCCGACGCAAGTCGTTGGCGTGCCTTCGGCTCAACTCGAGAAGCGCCTCCCTCTCGGTGGGGGGGAGCGTGTTCTCGCCGTCGAGTATGCGGTGTATCAGGCCAATGAGGGTGCTGACCGGCTGTTCCTTGTCCGCCAGTGCGGTAGCTCCGGCGTCTATGCACCAGGTCTGGCGTAGCCGGTTGGTTTTGGCCATCAGCGCCACGACCCGAGCGTGCTCGGATAGCCATGGAACAATCTGCTGGATGTCATCCTGAGTCTCCAGCTCGATGTGCAGGATGACCACGTCCCAGCTCGATGGCTCAATGCCCTCGAGGTCACCGTCGGTGGATGGTACGGCGAGATCGACCTGGAAACCTTCCATATTGAGGCAGAATGCAAGGCTTTCGGCAATCATCAGATGCCGATCGATGACGAGGATCTTCGCCTGACCTGCATGGGCGGCTGCAGCGCGCCGGACGTTCTGGAGTTTGCGCTCGGCTGGTGATGCCGCCCCTTGCCCGGCCATGTCGTCCTACCTCGCATTCGTGGGCTTGGCCCCGAGCTTCCTGTAAGAAGTCGCCTCAATGTGGTGAGAATGCGGATAAAGGCCGCCTCAGACCGCCGTAGAGAACCTCAGGAATAATGCCCGCAAAAAAGGGTCGCTCAGGCTGTGCGTCATGTCCGATTCCTCCCCCAGGTCCACAGGACCGCAATTTCGGACTCCGACTACCACTGCACAACAGTGTGGCGGGGGCGGGGTGGAGTACCGGCGCAAACCGGTTGCGATCGCGGTGCTTGTGCGTAGGAATGGGGGCAGAGCAGATGGTCCGACAGCTCATCGACGACACCAACCGCTCGCAATTCACGGGGTCGCTGGCCCAAATTCGTCTCAACAATCAGATGTAACGATGCGATCGACGCTCAGGATTGACACAAAGCCCTAATCAGGCCATGTGTTATGCCAAAGAGAAAGAACGGTCTTTCCAAAATGGAGATGGTGTTATGGAGATGGTGTTATGAGAATGGTTATGACAATAAATAGGTGTTTACCCAGAAGAGAACGCATCGAAACGTCGTGGGCCTGCTCGTCGAGCCTGGAGGATCTGGTAGGACGCCCGCTGCGAGTACTCGCTCGGCAGCCATCGAGCTGGACCTTAGGGACACCAATTTGTAGTGGGGGTTCCGAAGGTCGCGGCCCTCCCTCTTGTTGTGCTCCAAGAAGACCTGCTGAAGAGGCGGGCTGCTGATCAGCGAGCGGTCGCCGTGCTGCGATCCCCACGAGTACGCGTAGTCGAAGACAGGGGTCGGCACCAGCTGTGCCCACGTCGAAAGGATCTTCGACTCCTGGGCAGCGGTGGGCAGCTTGTACGAGCCACCCTCGTCGTCGACCCATGTGCCGCCACCGAACGTCTGATAGACGGGGACGATCGCCGCGAGCGGAATGCCCTCCCGCTCTGCCGCGGTGACCGATAGGACCAGCCAGGAATACTGACACGGTGCCGAACGCGGATTCTCCGACCGGCACGGATATGAGTCGATCCCATACAGGTCGATGTCACTGTTAGCAGGGTTGTAGCCGCCCATGTACGTCGGGTGGCTTGAGACGGACAGGTCTGTCTCCACGATGAAGGTGTACGTCGCGGGATCGTTGGCGTGAATCCACTCAGACTCGGACTTCAGGTTCGCCGCAGAGCACACTGATGGATCGGGCTCATCCATGAGATAGAAACCGAAAACCTTGGGATCCCCGATGTAACTCCGTATGGTCGACCGGAACGCAGCAGTCGCCCCGGCGCACGAGCCGATCCACGCAAGTCCCTTCATGCCAGCGGGCAAAGCCGCGGTTTGGGCATTTGACGACACGTCTGCGAGATTGAATCCGTCGGCTCCCGGTTGGTCCGCCGGTCCCGAGAAGTTCCCGTTCGCGCCGTAGTGCTCGGATGTGCGTGGGCCGGTCGGTGACGACGAGGCCCCAGTGGTCGGCATCGGAGCTCCCCTGGCCGGAAGAGTCGATGCGGCCCTCGCCGCCATGGACTTATGCAGTTTCAGGTCACCCGGCGACCCGGAGAGGCCCGCGTTGCCATTCGAGGATGCCCAGAGCAGACCGACTACCGAACTCGACAACAGGAGGATGTTTGTCAGGGCAACAGCGCCCGGATACTTGAGATTCCGTCGTGCCAAGACAAACCTTCTTACATCGAGACCCAGCTCGCTGCCTGCCGCCGGTGGCTGCGAGTTGTGCGGAAGACCGATTCTCTTTCGTCGAGTGGTGACGGTGAGCCGGCCTGTAGGCGGGATTCTGTCCGTCCCCCTGCCCCGATGAGAGGCAGAAGGCCGGGGTGGCCATCCATCTGAGCGGCCTACCTGGGAAGCGCTCCTTCTCAGGAACAGGACGAGCAGCCCGTCTTCCACGCTTGGCCTTGCTCCGGGTGGGGTTTACCGAGCCGGCGGCGACCCCGGCCCGGAGTCGCAACAACCATCCAGGGCCCAGCCTGAGTGCACGTCCCGGCCACTGCCGCCGAGCGGGGTGAAGAGGAGCCGGCCAAAAGGAGATTCTGTGCGGCCCCCACTCCGGGTGGCGTTGTGCGAACCCTCTGAGGACCTCGGGCAGGTCCGAGTATCGCCCTCAAAAGAGCGGTTCGACGGTCCACCGAAGCAGCTCCATCCCGGCACCGGGTGTTGACGGTCACCGGGCCGTTTGGGCATTGATCCCTGGAAATTCGGCCCGTCCGGGAGAAGACTTGTCGGTATGCGGGGAAGATGGAGCAGGGGTGCGCAGCGCCTCATCGCGAGAGTCGCGGTAGCGATGGCCATGGCGGCTGGCACCCTCACCTTCATTACGGCGACGTTGAGCCTGGGCGGGGTCGCTCCGGCAGGTGCGTCGACCGGCTGCGGCATGACCTTGGGGACGCCGCAGGTCCTCGGGGCGTTGGGCAGCTTCATCTTCGACGTGCCGACGGTCCCGGCCGTGGCGGGGCAGGTCTGCAACGCGACCATCTCGGTGACCGGCACGATCGCAACGTCCGGCGGGACGCGGCCGACCAACGTCAACGGGAACGGCCAAGCGGTCACCCTCACGGTCAGCTTCCTTCCCGGCGAGCCGCCTCCCGACCTGTTCTGGCAGTGGTCACCACACTGCGCTGACCCGGTGAGCAACGCGTACCGCTTCATTGCATCGAGCCCCAGCGCGGGGACGGCGTCGAGCATGTCCCTCGAAGGGTCCGCGTGCAGCAGCTTTGGCAACGTCGCGGCGTCGAACCTTCACTCGCCCGTCGTGGTCGTCGCCGACCCCGCTACCTACGTCGGCATGGCCTCGACGCCGGGCAACCTCGGCTATTGGCTGGCTCAGCGCGGCGGTGGGATCGGTACCAAAGGCAACGCGACGAACCTGGGCATGCCCTTCGGCCAAGTGGCCGTGGTCGGCGTGGCCGCCGCTTCGTCGGGCGGCTACTGGGTCGCCACGGCAGACGGTGGCGTCTGGGCCTACGGCGCACCGTTCTTCGGATCGATGGGGGCCACACCGCTCAACGCACCTGTGGTCGGCATCGCGTCGACGTCTGACCATGGTGGCTACTGGCTGGTCGCGTCCGACGGTGGTGTGTTCGCTTTCGGCGACGCGAAGTTCTTCGGCTCGGTCCCCGGTGTGCTGCCGCCAGGCGTGTCGCTAAACAAGCCGGTCGTGGGCATCTCCTCGACCCCCGACGGCCAGGGTTACTGGATGGTGGCGAGTGACGGTGGCATCTTCTCGTTCGGCGACGCGCACTTCTGGGGCTCCATGGGCGGCACCCCACTGAACAAGCCGGTCGTAGGGATGGCGGCGAACAACACGGGCGGCTACTGGTTGGTCGCCTCCGACGGCGGCGTCTTCTCGTTCCACGCCACGTTCTACGGGTCGCTCGGTGGCATCCCGCTCGTGTCCCCGGTAACGGGTATGGCCGTGACGTCCGATGCCGGCGGCTACTGGATGGTGGCAGGCGACGGCGGGGTGTTCGCCTTCGGTGACGCCCCGTTCTGGGGATCACCTGCGTGAGGTCGTCTCGGGGTCGCGCCTTCCACTGACCCGTTTCCGCATCGTCCACGCTGAAGATCGATCGAGCTGTTGACGGTGAGCCGGCCTGTAGGCGGGATTCTGTCCGTCCCCCTGCCCCGATGAGAGGCAGAAGGCCGGGGTGGCCATCCATCTGAGCGGCCTACCTGGGAAGCGCTCCTTCTCAGGAACCGGACGAGCAGCCCGTCTTCCACGCTTGGCCTTGCTCCGGGTGGGGTTTACCGAGCCGGCGGGGTCACCCCCGTCGCTGGTGCGCTCTTACCGCACCTTTTCACCCTTACCTGTGCGGGCCCGGCACCCCGGACCCGCCATCGGCGGTTTGTTTTCTGTGGCACTGTCCTGCGAGTCACCTCGACTGGCTTTGCCAGCACCCTGCTCTGCGGAGTCCCGACCTTCCTCGACACGATCCCGGCTTGCGCCGGTCCGGGCCGCGGCCACCCGGCCGACTCACCGTCGTATCTAGTCTGCCACCGGCGACCGGTGGAGAGGTGCGGGTGACCTGAGGTCGTGAGAACAGGGTGTCAGCTGCGGCGCATGTGTGTATCTATGTGTGCATATCGCAGGACCGGCACAGGGCATCGGTAACGTGGCCGCAGTGCCTCGTTCGTCCCCTTCCTCGGCTTCGTCGGCTCCCGCTCCCGCTCCCGCCGGCGCCCGCCAGCTCTTCGATCCCGAGGAGCCTCCTGCGCAGGACGTAGGGTCGGGCGACGAGCCGACTGACACCGCGGAGCGGGCCGGCGTCCTCTCTATCGGCGGCCTCTACGACGAGGTCGAGGCGGCGCTGGCCCAGTCCTTCCCCCGGCGGCGGCACCTGTGGGTGCGGGGGGAGATCCAGAATCTGTCCGACCACAGCAGGTCGGGTCATCTGTACCTGGACCTGGTGGACCCGGAGGAGGAAGCGGGCCCTCGAGGTGGGGGCCGAGGCCGGGCACGGGGCGGCGAGCCGGTCCTGAAGGTCAAGTGCTGGCGGACGTCGTGGGCACCGCTCCGACACTCGTTGGCCAAGGAGGGCATCGAGCTGGCGGACGGGATGGTCGTGGTGTTGCGCGGGTCGCTCGACCTGTACCGGGCGCGAGGCGAGCTGAGCTTCATCCTGGCCGACATCGACGTCACGGCGTTGATGGGCCGGCTGGCGGCACAGCGGACCAAGTTGTTGACCGCGTTGGAGGCCGAGGGACTGTTGCGCAGCAACGCCGCGGTCGGATTGCCGGACGTCGCGCTGCACGTCGGGCTGGTAGCCAGCCCCGAGACCGAGGGGTGTCGCGACTTTCTCGGTCAGTTGACCGGGTCCGGCTTCGGGTTCCGCGTCTCGCACGTCAAGGTGCCGGTGCAGGGACCAGGCGCGCCGGCGTCGATCGCACGCGCGGTGACGATGCTCGGGCGCAGCGACTGTGACGTCATCGCCGTGGTGCGGGGTGGGGGCGGGCGGGCCGACTTGGCGGCTTTCGAGTCTGAGGTCGTGGCACGAGCAGTGGCCGCGTGCCCGGTGCAGGTGTGGACCGGTATCGGGCACACGGGTGACCAGACGGTGGCCGACATCGTGGCGGCGCGGGCGTTCATCACGCCGACCGAGTGCGGGCAGGCGATCGTGTCCCGGACGGCGCAGTGGTGGGGCCGGCACGTCGCCGAGCCGGCGGGGTTCTTGGCGGACCGGGTGCCGTCGTACCTGTCGGAAGCGTCGGCGCGTGACGCGCGGGCCCGGGGTCGGTTGACGGCGACGGCGCGGCAACAGCTCCGGGTGCATCGAGAGCGGCTGTCGGCCCGTGCGATGGGGGCGGCGCGGCGGGCGCCTTCGGCGTTGGAGCGGTCGGAGGGTGCGCTCGGTGTGCGGGCGGCACGGTTGGGGGAGTTGGCGGTGCGGCACCTGGGACGGTGCGACGAGCAGGTGCACGGGTGGCGGAGACTCCTGGCCGCGTACGACGTGGACCGCCAGCTCGAGCGGGGGTACTCGCTGACCCTGACCGCGGACGGCGCTTTGGTGCGGCGGGCGGGCGACGTGGCTCCGGGCCAGCAGATCGTGACAAGGTTGGCCGACGGGAGGGTGCGCAGCACGGTGGACGGGGTGGATGGGGTGGATGGGGTGGAGGCCGGGGCGGTGGAAAGGGTCGACGTGGAGACTGACGGGAAAGACGAGAGCGGGGCCACATGATGGTCGCTGCTGACGACGCGCCCGCTGCCGTGCCCGTGGACCAGCTGAGCTACACCGACGCGAGCCGCGAGCTCGATGCGATCGTCGACTTCTTCGAGCAGCGTGAGGTCGACGTCGACGTCCTGGTGACGCGTCTGGAGCGGGCCACGGCGCTCATCGACGAACTCGACAAGCGGTTGCGTCAGACGCGCGCCCAGGTCGAGGAGTTGGTGCCACGGCTCGAGTCCCTGGCCGCCGAGGCCGGCCCAAGTAGGAGTTCGAGTGGCGCAAGAGGAGATGACGACGATGGCTGAGGTGCCGCCGGGCAGCGACGACCGGCTGTATTTCAAGCAACTTCTGTCGGGCCGCGACTTTGCCCGCGGCGACATGATGGCGCGCCAGATGGTCAACTTCGTCTACCTGATCGGAGACCGCGAGACCGGCGAGGCCGTGGTCGTCGACCCGGCCTACGCCGTGCAGGACCTCTTGGACATCGTCGCGGCGGACGACATGCGGCTCGTCGGGGTGCTGGGGACGCATTTCCACCCGGACCATCTCGGGGGGACCATGGCCGGGTGGTCGCTCGAGGGCATCGGCGCGCTGCTCGAGAAGGTTTCGGTGCCGATCCACGTGCAGGCCGACGAGGTCCCCTGGGTCGAGCGCACCACGGGCGTCGGCGGCGACAGCCTGGTGGGCCACGACAGCGGCGACGTCGTGCGCGTGGGTGGCGTCGAGGTCGAGCTCATCCACACGCCCGGCCACACGCCGGGCAGCCAGTGCTTCCTCGTCGACGGCCGGCTCGTCGCGGGCGACACGCTTTTCCTGGAGGGGTGCGGCCGGACGGACTTCCCGGGCTCGGACCCGCTCGCTATGTACGAATCGATCCACACGCGCCTGGCGCGCGTGCCCGACGACGCCATCCTCTTCCCGGGTCACCTCTATTCCGCCGAGCCCTCCCAGAGCATGGGGGAGACCAGGCGGTGGAACTACGTCTTCCGGCCACGCTCCGCGCAGGAGTGGATGGCCATGTTCGGCGGCTGAGCTCTGTTCTGACGTGGCAATGGACTCCGTGATCGTCGTCGGCGCGTCGCTGGCCGGCTGGCGGGCGACCGAAGGGCTGCGCGCCGAGGGCTTCGAGGGGAAGATCAGCCTGGTGGGCGAGGAGCCTCACCTTCCCTACGACCGCCCGCCGCTCTCCAAGCAGGTGCTGGCGGGAAAATGGCCCCCGGAGAAGGCCGTGCTGGCGGACAAGAAACGGTCGAGCGAGCTCCAGGTGCACGAGGTGCTGGGGCGGCGTGCGACCGGGCTCGACGTGGCGGGCCGCACGGTGGAACTCGACGACGGCTCCGCCTTGTCCGCCGACGGGATCGTGCTGGCGACAGGGGCCGCGCCCCGGCGGTTGCCGGGGACCGAGTCGCTCGGACCCGCCGACGGGCTCTTCGTGTTGCGCACCATCGACGACTCGCTGGCCTTGCGGGCGGCGGTGACCGCGGTGGAAGGCGCGCGTGTCGTGGTGGTCGGCGCGGGCTTCATCGGGTCGGAGGTCGCGTCGACCTGCGCCGCGCTCGGATGTCAGGTCACGGTGCTCGAGGTCATGGACGTGCCTTTGTCGAACGTGCTCGGCCCGGTCGTCGGCGCCCACTGCGCGTCGTTGCACGGCGCCAACGGGGTCACGCTGCGGACCGGGGTCGGGTTGGAGCGGATCGAGCGCGCGGCCGGCGGGACAGGGTCCGGCTCGGGTTCGGGTTCTGGCCGCCTCAGCGTGCACCTGCGCGACGGGGAAGTGTTAGACGCCGACGTGGTGGTCGTCGGCATCGGTGTGTCGCCGTCGACCGCCTGGCTCGAGTCTTCCGGTCTCACCGTTGACAACGGCGTGGTGTGCGACGACCGTTTGTTCGTGGCGGACGGCATCGTGGCGGCCGGCGACATGGCGCGGTGGCTGTGGCGCCACGACGGGTCGGAGGAGCTCATCCGGATCGAGCACTGGGAGGTGGCGGCGAACGCGGGCGCGGCCGCGGCGCGCAGCCTGCTCGCAGGGCGCACCGACGCGCCGTCGTTCGCGCCGATCCCGTACTTCTGGTCCGACCAGTACGGCGTCCGCATCCAGGTGCTCGGCAACCCCGGCGGTGACGACGAGATGGTGATCACCGAGGGCTCCTTCGAGGAGGGAAAGTTTCTCGCCGTCTACGGCCGTCGCGGGCGCTTGCGCGCGGTGATGGCCATCGCCAAGCCGCGCCAGTTGATGGGCTTCCGGCCTCTGCTGCAGAACGGGGCCAGCTTCGACGAAGCGCTGGCGCACGAGCTCTCCTGAGAGGCGAGCGCGCTCGACGGCAACAGCCTCGGGCGAAGTTTTCGCTCCGTTGTGAGCAGAAGAACCGAACGGCCCTACTGCAGCGGCGTCACGCTTCGTACGATGCAATGGTCCTCAAAGCGCGGTCTTCGATTTAGGCGGCTCAGCGGTCTCGGCGGGAGCCGGGCTTCGGCTGACAAAGCGGAGAAGGGGGAGTATCGGGACTTGATCTCCAGCTGAGCGGAGGGCGATCCGCTCAGCTGGAGATGCCCGAGAGCGGCGCCGGTCGGCAGCGCCGGCCCGACAGGATCTGGGGATCAGCCGCGCCGCGGCTCACGCAGTTTCTCGAGCAGCTCGGCCTGCGAATGCACCCCGAAGCGTTGGAAGATCATCGAGAGATGGTTCCGCACGGTGCTCTGGCTGATGAACAATTCTTTGGCGATCGTGGGCACGCGCTCGCCATCGAGCAGCCGGCTCAGGATCTCCCATTGGCGAGAGGAGAGATCGCCGATCTCGGGATGGTCCTGGAAAGTAGACGACGCCGCCGTGTCGATCAGTCCGGCGGCGCGCACCTCGGCGCCGATGCGCCGCAGCCGAAGTTCGAGATCAGCGACCCGGTTATGTTGTTGGGGGAAATAGGACTCGATGCGCCCCACGAGCGCAAAGCGCATTCCTGTCCCCGGCTCGGGTCGAGGTGCGAGCAGTACGCACACAGCAACTTCTCCTCCGTCGGGGAGGACGAACCGGACTTGCGGGATCGAGCGGGGTTGATCGACATCGGGTCGTGCGCCGCGCAATTCATCGACCTGCTCCGGATCGACGAGTCCGAGCAAGCTTGTGCCTCTGACTTCAGAGGACGTTCTGTCGATCAGCTCAGCAATCTCGGTGCTCACCGTCTCGACGATCCAGTTCCGGTCCGTCAAGCCCACCGCAACCGGGACGAGGTCCAGCCAGGTCTTCAGAGGATCCCGTCCGAGACGGCCCGTCTCCGCTTCTGAGACGAAGGCCGTCACCCCTCCCCATCGCCCATCGACCTCCACGGCGCGACTCGTGGCGAGGACGGCGCGGTCTTCCCCGCCCCTGACGTGCACGAGCCGGTGGGTGTGCACGCCCACGAAGCGCCCCTCGGCCAGGTCGGCCATGGTGTGCTCGACGTCGCGAGGCGGTCCGGCCAGGTCCGTGAGGCTCGTACCGACGAGTTCGTCGAGGGGGATGCCCAACATCTCTGCCGCTGCCTCGTTTGCCAGCCGGACCTTCCCGCTCCTGTCCCACGCGATCAGCGGGGGAAAGTTCACCTCTTGGAGGGCCTGTGTCAGCTCTGCTTCGGCGACTTTTCCGACCGCACCCCGATCGGCAGCGTCCTGCGAAGCAACCAGAGATGGGGATGGCGGCGTCCGCCTTTTCAGGCTCCCGGCACCAGCACTCGCAGGCTGCCCCATGGTGACTCCTTGCCGCCACGCCTCGATGAGAGAGGCGCTCTCTGCGGAACATAGCGGGCGCCGGCGTCGTGCTGCAGCTGCTTTTGTTGACCGGTCAGAAAGACAGACCTGAGAGTTCCGGGATGGTCGCTTCGGCCTTGGCGCGCGCCAGCAGCCAGCGCTCGCGTTGGGTGGCCCGAACCGCGTCGTCGAGGTGCGGTTCAGCCGTACGCCGCGGCACGAAGGTCGTGGCCAGTTCGTCGGTCGACGAGTAGTTCCCGATGGCGAGGCCCGCGAGCAGGCCCGCGCCCAGCGTGGTCGCCTCGAGGACGGGCGAGACCTCGATAGGACGTCCGGTCGCATCCGCCAGCGCCTGGACGAACACGCCGTTGTCGGACATGCCGCCGTCGACGCGCAGTGACTCGATCGGATACCCGCTGTCGGACTCCGACGCCTCGAGCAGGTCCGCCCCTCGATGCGCCACCCCCTCGAGCACGGCCCGGACGATGTGGGGACGGGCCGAGCCCCGGGTGAGCCCGACCAGCGTGCCGCGAGCACCGAAGTCCCACACCGGTGTGCCGAGGCCCAGCAACGCGGGGACGAACCAGACGTCCTCCGTGCTCTCGCACTGCCTCGCGACGGCCTCGGATTCATCGGACGACGCGAGCAACCCGAGGTCGTCGCGCAGCCACTCGACACAAGTGCCCGCCGAGAGCATGACCGCCTCTGTGCCCCACGTCGCCTTGCCACCGACGCGGAAGGCGACGATGGGGAAAGTCCCACCCGTGCTCCGCTGCGCGCTGCCGGGGCCCGCGCCCTGGCCGGTGCACTGGTCGAGCATCCCGCCGGTCCCGAAGGTGGCCTTCGCCAGGCCCGGCGTGGTGCACCCCTGGCCCACGAGCGAGGCCTGTTGGTCGCCCGCGATGCCGCAGATCGGAGGGGAGCCGGACAGCGCGGACGCCGCGCCGACGGCGCCGGAGGAATCGACGATGGCCGGCAGCATGGCCGCCGGGATTCGGAGCTTCTTCAGCACGTCGTGGTCCCACTCGATGTTCGCAGCGTCGACCAGTTGTGTCACCGCGGCATTCGTGGCGTCGGTCACGTGCAAGGCGCCTCCGTTGCCGCCGCCACTCAGCGTCCAGGCGACCCAGCTGTCGACGGTGCCGAAGCACAGCTCGCCGTGCTCCGCGCGTGTTCTTTCGGGGTCCACGTCGTCGAGGATCGCCATCACCTTGGTGGCCGATGCGTTCGGGGCCAGCCGGATGCCCTCGGCTTGGAGGGCCAAGCAGGTGCCGACGGTGCGCAGGTCCTGCCAGCCGATACCGGGGGCGACGGGCCGACCGCTCTCGCGCTCCCACACGATGACCGAGGCGCGCTGATTGGCGATGCCGACGCCCTCGACGGGGCCGCCCGCGGCGAGCGACGCCGCGGCCACCTCGAGTGCCGCCTCGGCCATCCGGGCCGCGTCGAACTCGACCAGGCCGGGCGCCGGTGTCTCCGGGAGGACGCGGACGTAGTGCTCGTGTGCCACCGTCGCGTCCGGGCGCACGATCGCGGCGCGCACGCCCGACGTGCCGACGTCGACGACGAGAACGCTGCCGCTCACCGGCTCACGCCCATGGCGCGGGCCCGAACGGCGAGTCCAGACCGAACTTGCCCGGGTTGAGGATGCCGTTGGGATCGAACGTCTGCTTCAGCCCGCGCAGGACCTCGAACCCCGAGCCGAGCGCCCGGGGCAGGAACCGGCTCCGGTTGAGGCCGATCCCGTGGTGGTGGCTGATGGCGGCGCCGTGCGCGAGCGTCGCGTCGGTGACCACGTCCCAGCACTGCCGGTAGTAGCGCTCGCGCCACTCGCCGTCGCCGTCGGGGCCGCGCCCGCCGAACGTGAAGTACAGGCATGCGCCGTCGACGTAGGAGTGCGACTGGTGCGCCGACGCCGCCAGCGTGCCATCGATGCCCTTCAACGCGTTGACGACCTCGTCGTAGAGGGCGGTGAGCGCGGCCCATTCGCCCGAGATCTCCGCCGTGTCCACGACCACGCCGGCGCGCCAGAGCGCGGCGAGGGCGGAGACGTCGTTGCGGTGGCCGAGCCAGCGTTCGACGAGTGCGGCGTCGAGGGACCGGGCGCCGGCCGGGGCACCGCACTCCGCGTCGACCACGGCCATGGTGCCGGCCAGCACGTCGGGGTCGGCCTCGTCGAGCACGATAAGGACGTTGGTGTCCCCGTGTTCGAAGTTCCGCTCCGACTCGGTCTCGTCGTAGAGACGCAGCACGGCTGGGGTGGCGCCCCGGCGCATGATGCGGCGGCACGCGTCGAGGCCGGCGGCGAACGAGCCGAAGCCGAAGGCGCGGCGTTCCTGAGCGGGCGGGAGGGGGTGGATGCGCAGCCGTGCCTCGGTGATGACGCCGAGCGTGCCCTCGCTGCCGACGAAGAGCTGGGTGAGGTTCGGCCCGGTGGCGGCGCGGGGGCCCTTGCCCTCGGTGTGCACCACACGGCCGTTGGCCAGCACCACCTCGAGGCCGATCACCATGTCCTCGATCTTCCCGTAGCGCGTCGAGTACTGGCCCGCCCCGCGGCAGGCGAGCCAGCCGCCGACCGTCGACAGGTCCATCGACTGCGGCCAGTGCCCCAGCGTGTAGCCGTCGCCGTCGCCTACCTTGCCGAGCGCCTCCTCGAAATCGGGTCCGAAGGTGCCGGCCCGCACGTCGGCGGTGAGCGAGGTCTCGTCCACGCGGACGACGCCCTCGAGGCCGGTCATGTCGAGCGCGATGCCGCCGTGGACCGGGATCGACCCGCCACAGACCCCACTGCGGCCGGCGGCGGCGGTGACCGGCACGCGCGCCTCGTTGCACGCCGCAAGCACGGCGGCCACGTGCTCGGTTGTCGCGGGCCGCACGACGGCGGCCGGGCGCTGCGGGACGCCTCCCTCGGCGGCCCATCCGATCGCGATCGGCCACCAGTCGCGTCCGGCCTCGGCGCGGGCGGCGGCGGCGGTGTCGACCGCGGCCCCGGTGGCGGCGAGGCGATCGAGGAGGGCCGGTGGGACGTCGACGGCGGCGGTTCCGAGTCGGTCGACGACCTCGCCGGGCGCGGCGTCGATGGGCGTGACCGGCGTCGGCGTGGTCACGGCAGATCGAGCCCGGCCGTGAGGAGCTCCTTCTCGCACGACTCGATGAAGTGCGCCGACTGCTCTGTCGCCTCCGACGCGCTCCAGCCCATTTCGGACGCGAGCAGCTCGGCCGCAGCCGGCGCGGCCGCCATGGTCGCGTGCGCCTTCTGGATCATCGCCCGGGTCCTTCGTGACAGTACGTCGTCGAGCGTCTGCGCCATCTCCTCGCGGGCGGCGTACACGAGCTCGGCGCGCGTGTAGGGCAGGCCGGCGATGGCCGGCTCGAGCAGCTCGGGACGATCGTCGGCCAGGGCGAGGACACGCGGGGCCTCGCTGCCGTAGCGGCCGAGGAGCCGCGCGTGGGGTTGGGCCATGGAGACGGGGTCGCGCGTCTTGGTCGTGGCGCCGATGAGCGGCAGGTCCTTGGTGACGCAGCGCCGCCGCCGCGGGGACTCGCCGAGCTCGCGGACGACGGCGTCGACGGTGTCCTGCGCCATCTTGCGGTAGGTGGTCAGCTTGCCGCCGGTAACGGTCACCACGCCCTCGCTCGACGTCATCACGGTGTGGCGCCGCGACAAGTCGGCCGTGCGCTCCGAGACATGACCTCTTTCGGGGGCCAGCAGGGGTCGCAGACCCGCCCACACGCCGGTGACGTCGGCCCGGGTGAGGCGCGACGTCGTGATGTTGTTCGCCGCTTCGAGCAGGTAGTCGACGTCCTCGGGCGTGCAGGCCGGGTCGTCCAGCGGCCCGGCGTAGTCCGTGTCGGTCGTGCCCAGGTAGACGAGATCGGTCCCTGGCCACGGCACCACGAAGATCGACCGCTTGTCCTTGGGCACGGGGATGACCGCGGCGATGTCACAGGGAAGCCGGTCGGCGGGCACCGTCACGTGGACGCCCCTGGCGGGGCGGATCGATTTGGGCTGCGTGCTCTCGTCGAGGGCGCGTACATCGTCGGCCCACACACCGGTCGCGTTGACGACGACCCGGGCCCGGACGTCGAACGCGCTCGAGGGGTCGGCGGCGTCGGGTTGCACGCGGGCGCCGCGAATGGCGCTGCCGCTCTTGTTCATCTGGACCACCGGCGTGTAGTTGGCCATGGCGGCGCCGAATTCGATGGCGGCGGTGCGGGCCAACGTCAGGGTGAGGCGCGCGTCGTCGGTCCGGGCGTCGAAGTAGAGGAACCCTGCGACCAGATGGTCCGTGTTGAGCGTCGGCAGGTGGTCCAAGGCCTCCTGCTTGGAGACCTCGTGGTGCCGCTCGCCGATGCGCCATCCCCCCGTCAGGTCGTACAGCCACAGCGCCGAGGAGTAGGAGCGCGCCAGCGTCTTGGACACGACGCCGTCGCGCCCGAAGAGCGGGATCAGGAAGGGCAAGGGCGAGACCAGATGAGGCGCGTTGTCGAGCAGCCGCTGGCGCTCGGCGAGGTTCTCGTAGACGAGGCGGATCTCGCGCTGTTGGAGGTAGCGGAGCCCGCCGTGCACCATCTTGGAGGACTTCGACGACGTACCCGAGGCGAAGTCGCTCTTTTCGACGAGTGCGGTCTTCAGGCCCCGGCTCGCTGCGTCGAGCGCCACGCCCGCCCCGGTGACGCCGCCGCCGATGACGAGCACGTCGAACGTCTCGTCCGCCAGGCGGCGCAGCGCGTCGTCGCGGCGAAAGGGGTGCACGGACCCAGCCTGCCACAGCCGCCCCGGGGCCGATCCGGTGCACGCCGGGGCACGGAAACGGGGGATTCAGCCTCGGCGGCGGAAGGCGCCGTAGCGTCGGAGGCGTGGAGCTGCTCCCGCCGGACGACCCGTGGGCGGCGTACGCGCGGACCGTCGTCGTGATCGTCCGTCCCGACACGACCAACCTGGTTGTCGAGGCCGCGCCGCCCGGTCAGACCGGTGCGTGGCCGTGGCCGGCCGACGACGCGGTGCACATCCTCACCGCGTGGGACCCCGGCGACGCGCGTCCGGGTGAGGAGGAGAACCGGGCGAACCAGGAGGCACTCGAGGCTGAATTCAGGGACAGCGGCGCGCACGCGCTGTGGGACGCCGTGGGCGTCGACCCCGTGTCGGGTCATCGCGAGGAGGGCATGGCCGTGTCCGGGCTGGCGCTCGATGAAGTGCTCGACCTCGGCGCGCGCTACGGCCAGGACGCCGTCTTCGAATGGACGCCGCCGGCGTGGGCGGTCGTCGCGTGTCGCGGCGACCGGCGCAGCGACTTCGGCTGGGCGGCGACGCCGGCGTGAGAGGTGCGCCGACGTTTGACGTACTACGTCCGACGTAGTAAGGTGCCAGCATGCCGCGCCGTACCGCACCGAAAGGGGACCTGGGCCGCAGCAACGAGCCGCCTGTCCTCATCCTGACCAGCCTGGCCGCCGGCCCCAAGCACGGGTACGCGCTGACCAAGGACATCGAGGCGTTCGCGGGCGTCAGCCTGGGGCCGGGGACGCTCTACGGCGCGATCGCCCGGCTCGAGGAACGCGGCCTCATCGCCCCCGTGCCGGTGGGGAGCGACGCCCGCCGCCGGCCGTATCGCATCACCGGTGAGGGCCGCGTCGCGTTGGAGTCCGCAGTGCGCGAGATGCGCACGCTGGCCGACGTCGGCGCCAACAGGCTCGGCATGACCGGGCGCGTGCCGGCCCGCGGGGCGCTCGCATGACGGTGGAGGGCTACGAGCACCTCATGCGTTGGTATCCGTCGCACTGGCGGGAGCGCTACGGCGACGAGTTGGCCGCACTCCTCGAGGACACCTACGCCACGGCGAGCGAGGTGCCGCTGCGCCAACGCGTGGGTCTCGCCTGGTCCGGCCTGGGGGAGCGGGCCCGGTCGGCCGGCCTCGTCGGCTGGTCGCAGTCCCCCGATCTCCGACTGCGCGGCGGCTCGCTGTTGGTCCTGTGCGGATGGGCGTTCTACGTCGTGGCCGGCGCGATCTTCGCCAAGTCCGCGGACCACTGGTCGAGCGGGAGTCCTTCGGCGGGCCATTGGGTGGCCACCGGCGGGTTCAACGTGGTCGGCGCGACCGCCGGGGCCGGCACCCTGCTCGTTCTCCTCGCCGCGCTCGTGGTCCTACCTGGGTTCGTGCGCTTCGTGCGGTCCGGCGGCTGGCGCGAGGTGAGCCGCCCGATCCTCGTCGCACTCGGTTCGTTCGCAGCGTCGGCGCTTCTCTTCGTCATCTTGGTGGCCTGGGCCCACAGCCTGAACGGTCACGACCGCAACGGCGGCCTTCCGATCTACGGCTGGTTCTTCGTGCTCGTGAGCTTTGTGTTCTTCGCTGCGCTCGGGTGCGGGACCACGGCGGCGATCGCTGTCGCCCGGCGGGTCGAGCTGTCCCACCGGACGCTGCAGGCGCTGGGCCTCATGGCGATCGCGCTCGTCGGTGTGATGGCGCTGACCATCGTGTCGTTGGTCGCCTGGTGGACGTCCGAAGCAGTGCACGCGCCGGGGTTCCTGGCGCAGGTGATCGGAAACGGCATGCCGTTCCAATCGAGCGTGGTGCCGCCCACGTTGCTGGCGTCGCGGGTGTTGATGGTGTTCGGGCTCGCGCTGGGAGTGACCGGGCTGGTCCGGATCGTCGGGTCGCTCGGTCGTGGGGGACGCGCGCTCGCCTGACTGACGGCTGGTGCCGGCCACGATCGTGTGGCCGGCGGGTCCGGCGGGTCCGGCGTTCGGGGGTATCCGAACCGGCAGAATGGGCAGCGTGACGTTGGCTGCCCGCGTCTTCGCCGCATCCCACCTGACGGGCACGTTCGTCCTGCGCTCGGGGCGCAAGGCCGACCACTACTTCGACAAGTACCGCTTCGAGTCGGATCCTGCCCTCTTGGCCGACATCGTCGCCGCGCTGGTGCCGCTCGTGCCCCCCGACGTCGAGGGCCTCGCCGGGATGGAGCTCGGGGGCGTGCCGATCACGACGATGCTCTCGTCCGTCACCCGCCTGCCGGCGTACTTCGTGCGCAAGGAGCCCAAGAAGTACGGCACCGAGAAGGTGTGCGAGGGCGGCGACATCGAGGGGCGACGCCTGCTGATCATCGAGGACGTGGTCACGACGGGAGGGCAAATCGTCCTCTCGGCCCAGGACCTGCGCGACGAGGGCGCGATCGTCGAGCACGCACTGTGTGTGATCGACCGGGAGGGCGGGGGCGCCGAGGTGGTCGCCGCGGAGGGGATCGAGCTGCGGGCGCTCTTCGCCATGCGGGACCTCGAGCAGTTCCGGACGCAGGCGCCCGCTACGTAGTCGACAGCGGGCGGGCGTCGTCCCGCCGAGGCAGACTCTGACCAGCTCCGACGGGGGCTCACCGGAAGGAGGCGGCATGGCGGCGGACATTGACGTGAAGGCGGTCTTCGACCGAGTGGGGCAGAACCTGCATGTCTCGAGGGCATTCGGGCAGCCCTTCGAACGCGACGACACGTTGGTGATACCGGTCGCCTTCGTCGCGGGAGGCGGTGGGACCAACAAGCAACCGGCGGACCCCAAGGGTCAGGAGGGCGCAGGCCTCGGCGGGGTGGTGTACCCCCTCGGGGTGTACGTGGTGCGGCAGGGCGAGGTGCGCTTCAAGCCGAGCGTGGACGCAAATCTGGTCACCCTGCTTGGCTTCCTGTTCGTGACGACGGTCCTCGGTCGCCGCCGTTGGCGCCGGCGTCGCTCGGCCCGCGCCTGAACGCCGAGTCCGCTGTTCGGGACGAGCTCGGGCGCGTCGGGCTTCTCCAGGTTGGACGCCCATTTCGACAACGATTGTCGAAATGCCGGTGGAGACCGCTAGGGTCCCCGGCGTGTCCGACTACGTGATTCCCGAGCCAGAGCCCCAGGAGATCGACGAGCAGAACGCCATGGAGCTCGCCCACATGGTGGACTTCAATGTCCTCCGGGGCCACCCCTCAGGCGACGAGCGGTGCGACAACTGCCGCTACTACCTCGACGAGACCAAGGATCTCTCGTACTGCTGGCATTCGAAAGTCCGCATCCTGGTTGGTGGGAACTGGTGGTGCCAGTGGTGGGAGGAGATCCCCGCTGAGGGGGGCTGACGTGGCTCTCTCGGCAGGTGGCACCCTGATTTCGACAATCGTTGTCAAAAAGAGCTCCGCGGCCGCTAGGGTAACGATGCGATGCAATCACCCGACGTACTGACCGACCTGTTCCGGGCGAACGGCCACAAGATCACGGCCCAGCGCCAGTGCATCTTCCGCGCTCTCGAGGGCGACGTGACCCATCCCTCGGCCGAACGGGTCTACGAGAAGGTGCGTCTCGAGATGCCCAACGTCTCGCTCAAGACCGTCTACCAGACCCTCCACGACCTGGCCGAGCTCGGCGCCATCTCGATGCTCGACGTCGGCACCGGCTCAGCCCGCTTCGATCCCAACGTCGAGACGCCGCACCACCACCTGGTCTGCCGCTCGTGCGGCAAGGTGCGCGACCTGACCGCGGACTTCCCGAGCCTCACCGTCTCCCGTCGGGCCGCCAAGGGCTTCGCGGTCGACAGCGCCGAGGTCGTCTTCCGGGGGCTCTGTGACGAGTGCCGGGCGGCATCGCGACCGGTGAAGACGGCGAAACAGATCTCGTAGTAAGCAGATCACCAGATCAGAGAAAGAGAAAGGTACGAACATCCATGGCAGCACTGAAGGGGAGCAAGACCGAGGAGAACCTCAAGACGGCGTTCGCCGGCGAGAGCCAGGCCAACCGCCGCTATCTCTACTTCGCCCAGAAGGCAGACGTCGAGGGCTACCCGGACGTCGCCGCCCTGTTCCGCTCCGTCGCGGAGGGTGAGACCGGCCACGCGTTCGGGCACTTCGACTTCCTGCGCGAGACGGGCGACCCCGTCACCGGCGTGCCGATCGGCGCCACCTCGGACAACCTCAAATCGGCGATCGAGGGCGAGACTTACGAGTACACCGAGATGTACCCCGGCTTCGCCAAGACGGCCCGCGACGAGGGCCTCGATGAGGTCGCCGAGTGGCTCGAGACGCTCGCCCGGGCCGAGAAGTCGCACGCAGGTCGCTTCACGAAGGGCCTGGAGACGCTCGACGCCTGACCGGATCGCCGAACGCGACGTGAGCGGCGGCGCAGCGCTCGACCTGACGCTCGACGACGTCCTGGACCTGCGCGCCTATGAGCGGGTGCGCGGCGACTACCGGGCCAAGGTCATTGCGCTGAAGAAGAACCGCCGCGTCGCGCTCGGCCCGATCATGACCCTCGTGTTCGAGTGTCTCGACACCGTCCGCTTCCAGGTCCAGGAGATGGCGCGGGTGGAGAAGATCATCAGCGACGAGGGGATCCAGACCGAGCTCGACATCTACAACCGGTTGCTGCCCGCGCCGGGCGAGCTGTCCGCCACCCTCCTCATCGAGCTGACGTCGGAGCCTGACTTGCGGGAGTGGCTGCCCAAGCTCGTGGGGATCGAGACCAAGGTGGGTGTGGCGATGGACGGCGACTTGGTCCTGAGCGTGCCCGAGGCCGAGCACGCCGCCGCCCTGTCCCGGGAGGAGATCACGCCGGCCGTCCATTACCTCCGGTTCCCGTTCGGAGACGAGCAGGTGGAGGCCTTCCGCACGGCCTCCGAGGTGGCGTTGGTGTCCGAGCACCCGGCCTACCCGGCCCGGTCCGTGCTGGCGCCGGCCGTCCGCGAACAGCTGCTCGGCGACCTCCTGGGGACAACAAAGCCTCTATCCATTGCCTGAGCTGGGACAATTCTGTGCGCCACTCTTTACAGGCGCACGATAATTGGGCCATACTCTTCGTTCGCCGAAATCGGAGCTGATGCCTTCGGTCCCCGGACCGAAAGGGCCTCCGAGCAGGGCGAATGTCAATATCCGCCGTTCAAATGAGGAAGTGTTCCCGATGACCGCCACCCTGTGGCGCAAGCAAGCCGCCTGCCGGGGCCTCGACGTCGAGGTCTTCTACCCGGCCTCCGAGGACGAGGCCGACGCGGCCGAGGCCAAGGCTGTTTGCGCCGAATGCCCGGTTCGCCAGCTGTGCCTCGAGCACGCTCTGGCCCACCGCGAGCGTGAGGGTGTCTGGGGCGGCACGACCGAGCGGGAGCGGCGGCGGATCGTGCGCCAGCGGCGCAAGTCGGCCTAGCCGGCCCCTCCCCGCCTACTTCTTCGCCTTCCCCTTCACCGTCGTGGGCGCGTGGGGCGTCGCCTGTGTCGTGGCGCCCAGCGTGCAGGGCCGCGGGTTCCACGGCTCCGTCTGGGTGTTCGTGTAGACGTCGGCCGGGATCGTCGTCGTCGTGGTCGTGGTCGGCCCCGTCGGCACAGTCGGCGCCGTGCCGGAGTTGCCGGGGTGCCCGGGGTTGGAAGGCGTCGATACGATCAGCGACGTCCCCGCGACGAGCAACTGCACCGTCGAGCCGCTGAGGCTCGGGTCCGCCACCAACGTCACCGGCCCGCGCAGTTCCGCGTTCAGCGTCTGCGCGGACTGGAGGCCGGCGGGGCCGTAGAGGATCTCGGAGTTGGTGCCGCTGAGTGGGCTCGACGCGTTCGCGACCTGGCCGGTCGTGAAGCCGTCGAGGCGCAGCGTTGCCGACACGAGTCCCGCCAGCGCACTGGCCTGGTCGCTCGACGCATTGAGGACGTCGACGTTCACCTGGCCGTGGGGGAGTGTCGTGGTCGTCGTGGTGGGGGTGCCCTTCCCACCCTTCGCCGCATGCACGACGGGCGTGGCGGGCGGGGCGGTGCCGATGGCATTGAACGCACCGATCATGCTCAGCGCGTAGGGCTGGGCCATCTGGAGCACGTCGGCGCCGCCGCCGGTGACGAACGACGTCACCGGCAGCGTCTCGGTGATGAGGTGTGACGATTGCAGGCCCCGGAAGCCCTCGGCGATGTGGAAGAGTTCGCTCTCGGTCAGTGTGTCGTCGATCGTCAGGTGGCCGACCGACGCGCCGATGAACGAGTTGATGGCGAACGGGTCGGTGATGGACGCGTTGACCTTCGCGAGCACGGCCCGGAAGAAAGCGTCCTGGCGCTGGATGCGGCTGAAGTCCGACAGCCCGTCGCCCTCCCAGTAGCCGTTCGAGTTCATGTAGAAGAGGTGGCGGCTGCGCACGAGCTGGAGCGCGACAATGCCATTGACCGACTGGCAGCCCGTCTGGGTCACGTCGAGGCCGGTGTAGGCGTCCTTGACCGCCGTGGGGAAGTCCATGTTGATGCCGCCCAGCGCGTTGACCATGTCTGAGAAGCCGGGGAAGTCGACGGCGATGTAGTGGTTGATCTGGATGCCCAGGTCCTTCTCGATCGTCCGGATGAGCAGATCCGGGCCGGAGTCATAGGCCGCGTTGATCCGGTTCATGCCCGAGATGCCGCTGGTGTTGCCCGGGATGTCGACCCACAGGTCACGGGGGATGGACAGGACCGTCACGGTCTTGGCGGCGGGGTTGAAGCGGGCGACCATGGTCACGTCGCTGCGTTGGCCCCCGGCATTTGCTTCGTTTCCGAGCTCATTGGACAGCGTCGAATTGTTGCCGACGAATGCACGCGAGTCGGAGCCGACGAGCAGGACGTTGAAAGGCTTCAGCGGGTCGGCCGACTGCGCCACCAGGTGCCGGGAGTGGATCTTCTTGATCTGGTCGTAGCGGTACTTGGCGTAGAAGTAGATGCCGCCCACCCCGAGGCCGGCCAGCACCACGATCGTGCACACGGCCCAGATGCTGCGGCGGCGCCAACGGTGCTTGCGCTTGGCCTCCTTGCGCTCCGTCTTGTGTGCCTCGCGCAACTCGGCCTGGAGGTCGGCGCGCGACCGGCCCGCCGCACCGAGGACATCGCTGTCGTCCTGGGCCGGCGCGTCCCCGGTCGCGGTGGGCCCAGGTAGCTCCGACGCAGCCGTCTCCCCGGAGGCCTCACCCGTGGTCTCGGGTGGAGTCTCGGCACTCTCGGGGGGCTCGGGTGCATCGGGGGTCAAGAGTCAGAAAATACCTGTCTGGGGGGTTCGATAGCCTGCGCCGGTGCATTTCGACCTTTCGGACGAACTGGCCGAGCTGCAGGCTTCGGTGCGACGCCTCGCTCAGGACAAGGTGAAGCCCCGTGCGCGGGCCATCGACAAGGAGAGCGCGTATCCGGCCGACGTGTTCGACGCGTTCCGCGACGCGGGGCTGCTCGGACTGTGCATCCCGCCCGAATACGGCGGATCGGGGGCGGGGATCCTGGGCCTCGCGATCGCGGTGGAAGAGGTGGCGAAGTACTCCAACACCGCGGCGCTGATGCTCTTGCTCACCCGTCTGCCCACCGGTCCCGTCATGATCGCCGGCACCGAGGAGCAGAAGAAGCAGTACCTGCCCGGCATCTGCGACGGCTCGTTGCGGGCCGCCTTCGGGCTGTCCGAGCCTCAGGCCGGCAGCGACGTGATGGGCATACGCACCCGCGCCGTGCCCGACTCGGGCGCCGCCGGCGCCGGCGGCTGGGTCCTGAACGGCACCAAGTGCTGGATGTCCGGTGTGCGCGAGGCGGACTGGTACACCGTCTTCGCCAAGACCTCCGAGCCGACGAGCCGCGCCCATGACTCGGTCACCGCGTTCATCGTCGAGCGGGCGTGGGACGGCGTGGAGGTGGGCCGCACCGACCACAAGATGGGGGTGCGCGGCGTCGACACGGGCGAGCTTCTCCTGACCGACGTGCACGTCCCCGCCGAGAACGTCATCGGTGAGGTCGGCGGATTCCGCCTGGCCATGCTCGGCCTCAACGCGATGCGACCGATCGTCGCCGCCCGGGGCATCGGCCTCGCCGAGGGCGCGTTGATGTACGCCACCGAGTACGTGCAGCAGCGCGCGGCGTTCGG
>DATMMN010000192.1:0-21528 GCA_035569675.1 Acidimicrobiales bacterium
TCGGCTGCGTGCGCCTGACCGAGCGGTACCTGAAGAGCGATCCACCGACGGTCGAGGAGGTCGACGCGGCGCGCGGAGCAATCGGGGCCGAGCTCAACCGGGCCACGCGCCGGATTCCCGTCCTGGCGAAGTTGGGAAGCCGGGACCGTCTCGTGGGCCTGGCCGGCACCGTCTCGACGTTGGCCAGCCTCGAGTTGGGGCTCATTCATTACGAGCGCGACCGCATTCATCACTCGGTGCTCTCCCGCACCTCGGTGGAGAAGTGGTCCGACCTGCTTGGCGCCGAGCGCGTACAGGACCGGGCCGAAAGGTCTGCAATCCCGAAGGGCCGCGAGGACGTGATCTTCGGCGGCGCGCTCGTGCTCAGGGAGACGATGGTCCGGTTCGGCCTGGCGGAGTGCGTCGTGTCCGAAGCGGACATTCTCGACGGCCTGGTTCTCGGGTTGCGCGACAGCGGAAACCCGGACCGTTAGCCGAGGAGATCGCTTCCAGAGCCACGCCGACGTCCCCGGATGGGTTATACGCACTGGCTATGCTGCCCGGGTGCCGCATCAGCTTCAGGCGATCGGCCGATCCATCATTGCCTGGGGCAAGAGCAGGCCGTCGACGCGACCGTCGAGGTGGGTGTGGTTGATCTCCGCCGTCGTCATTGCAATTTGTATATTGCTGGTGTCGTTGGCGGCGAGCAATCACCAACGTCATGAAGCTGGGTTCGACGTCTTGGACGAGGGTGCCCACTACGACTACGTCGTGCGTCTGGCGCAGGGACACCTTCCACGTTCGGGTGACCCGTTAACTCAGCAGACCCTTCGGATTCTGAGCTGTGTGGGGGCGTCCGGAGTGCCGCCACACAGTTGCGCGATCGAGCACCGGAATCCGGCGACGGCGGCGTCCGCCGGGGGCTACAGCTACGAGGCGGTCCAGCAACCTCCTCTGGGATACCTGCCGTATCTCTTGACGATCCAGACGGATGGATCGTCACAGCAGGCCCTCGAGAGCGCTCGGTGGGGCGGGTTCATATGGAGCGTTGTCGGTGCCGGACTGTTGGTGTGGGTGGCCTGGATGCTCGAACTGAGCCTGATCGAGCTCGTCGCCGTGCTCGCCATCTGTCTGTTGAGCCCGGTGGAGACCCATTCGATCGCCACGGTGACCAATGACAGCGCGGGCGTGCCGGCGGGCGCCGCGATCGTCGCAACGTACCTGGTGTCACGCCGCAGGCAGAAACCGATGGTGGTCATCGGACTCCTGGTGGGACTGATCGTCGGTCTCGTGAAGGGGCTCTTCGTCGTTGCGCCGTTGGTGGTCCTCGCCGCTGTGGTTTTTGCGGACATTGCACAAAGGAGACGGCCCACCCGAGAGGACATCTGGGTGCGCTACGGCTGCAGTGTCGCGATGTTCGTGGGTGTCGTCGTGAGCTATGCCGCATGGTTCCTCATTCAGAATGCCCGGGCTTCCGTCCCACCGAGTACCGTCCTGCACGCGCTCGAGGGTTTTGCGACGACTTCCCACTTACGCCTCACGACGATCCTCATCGGAATACAGAACGAGTTGTCGGACCTGAGCGCGTATGTGACTGCTCCGCTCTATTGGATCTGGAACCTTGCGATCTACGGAACTCTGGCGGGTCTTCTGGTGCTGAAAGGTCCGGTCGGGCGAGTCAGCCAGCGGGCCGCGGCGCTCGCCATCTTCTTCGGCATCGTTGCGCTCGGGGTGGCATTTCCTCTGCTCAATTTCATCGAGGGTCACTACGATTTCTACACGCCCCAGAGGTACGCGCTCCCCCTGTTGCCGATAATCGCGTTCGTCGCCATTCGAGCTATGCGGACACGCGGCGTACTGGCGGTGGGCATCGCGCTCCCGGCGCTCGCGGTGATCGTTCAACTCGTCAACGCACAGTTCTGAGTCCAAGGATTTCCGCATCCCCAGCTGAGGCAACAGGTCCGGGAGCCGCAGGTCTCAGTGCTATTCTTCGAGCGTGCTGAAGGGCTGCGCCCGATGAGTGGCGTGCGCCAGGCCACGGACGGTTCCCCCACCCCCCAGAACGGCAGAGCGAATGCCGTCTTCGTGGTGGGCATGCATGCCAGCGGGGTCGACCTCCTCGGTGAGGCGTTGTCGCTGCTCGGCCTTCCGGCTCTTCGGGATGACGAGAGCCGGCAGAGGTCCCGCCGCCTGGGCACCCTGAACGACCGGCTGCTCACCGCGGCCACCGCTCCCGGGGAGCTCCTGCCCGCCGCGGCGCCGGCGGAACTGGTGCGCGACTTGGCGGTCTGGCTGCCGGAAGCGAAGGAGCTGGCGGCCGACCTCCTCCCGGAAGGCTCCACACCTTGGGTTTGGGCCGATCCGCGCCTCAGTTTCCTCGTCCCCTTTTGGTCTGAGACGCTCGATCTGACGCCTGCGGTGATCTTGGTGCATCGCGCACCCTGGGCGATCAGGACCGAACCCACTCCTGGCGCCGCCGGCGCGGTCGCGACGTGGGACCGTTACAACCGTTCGGCGCTGGTCCTCTGTGGTCGTTATCCGTCTTTGATCGTGAGCTACGACGAATTGGTCAGCCAGGGAAAGGAAACCCTGTCGAGAGTAGGAGGGTTCCTGGGGTCTCTGGGAATCCCCGTCGCAGATGACCTGGGCCCCGCGGTCGTGGCGTTGGACGCACGAGATGCCTCATCCGACATCCACGACCACGACAAAGAGACCGACGACGCGGACCCGGTACTTCCCGCGCACAAGACGCTGCACCGGCTGCTGGTAAGTCTCGACGGTCACACCGTTCAAGACGATGGACCGACGACCGAGTCGCTGGTCGACGTGACCGCGGACTTCTACACCGAGGACTACTACGGCGCGTCTTACGACGAGGGAGGGGTGCCCTATCGCCGGGAGGAGAAGGTCTGGGTCTCGTTCTTCGAAGGCGTGGCCAGTTCGATCGCCAAGACTCTTGGTCCGGCGACCGTTCTCGACGTCGGCTGCGCGATCGGGATGCTGGTCGAGGCCCTTCGGGACTGTGGAATCGACGCCAAGGGTTTCGACCTTTCTCCATGGGCCATCGAGCAGGTCCCCGCAAGTCTCAAGCCTTATTGCTGGGTGGGGTCCGTCACCGAGGAGATCGAAGGGCACTACGACCTCATCACCTGCATCGAAGTACTCGAACATCTCCCACCGTGGATGGCGGATGCCGCCGTGGCCAACATCTGCCGACACGCCGACCACGTGCTCTTCTCCTCGACGCCCGACGACTTCGACGAGCCCACACACCTCAACGTGGAGCCGGGGGGTTATTGGGCCAGCCTTTTCCTGACTCACGGTTTCGTCAGGGACCACACGCATGACACCAATTTCCTGGCACCGCACGCCATGCTGTTTCGACGGGGTGAAGCAGATACCGAGTCGCTCATCGCCGACTACGAGCGGGCACTGTGGGCGGCGAAGAAGAGTGCGTTGGACACCGTTAAGGAACAACAACGTCTGCGCGATGCCGGGATCGAGGAATTCCGCCGAGAGAAGGAAGAGGAGATCTTGCAACTCAAGAACTCCCTTGAGGGCCTTCGTCGCCGACGCGATGCCGAGAACCGGGCGACCTTCGAGCAAGTCCGTTATTTCGAGACCGGCCAGCATCGCCTCGCCGGATTGCTGGAGCACCGGGAGAACCAGCTCAAAGAGGTGTACAACACCAAGACGTTCCGCTACAGCACGAAGTTGCGCGGCATGTACGGACGAATGCGCGGCTTCGGTATGGTCTCGGCGGCCACCCTGCCGCTCCCGGCAACGCTTCCCCCTGGCACCTACGAGACATGGATCGACACATTCGACACTTTGGATGACGAAGCCAGGGCCAACATCAGCTTCCAGCTGTCAGCGTTGACGCCGGGTCCGAAGATCTCGGTGATCATGCCGGTCTTCGACCCACCTGTCGCCATGCTCCGCGCCGCGATCGAGTCCGTCCGCGAGCAACTCTACGAGGATTGGGAGTTGTGCATTGCCGACGACTGTTCGACGAACTCGTCGGTCGGGCAGCTGCTGAACGAATATGCCGCGTCAGATGACCGTATCAAGGTCGTCCGCCGCGAGGAGAACGGTCACATTTCTGCCGCGTCGAACAGCGCTCTTTCACTGGTGAGCGGTGAATGGGTCGCACTGCTCGATCACGACGACATCCTGGCGCCGCACGCGTTGGCGCTCATCGCCTTGGCGATCGCCGAGAGCCCCACGGCGGGTGTCGTCTACAGCGATGAGGACAAGCTCGACGAGAGCGGAAAGCGACGGGACCCCTTCTTCAAGCCGAACTTCGACCCCCTCCTGCTGTTGGGCCAAAATTTTGTGAGCCACTTCAGCGCATTCCGGAAGGACCTGGTGGACCGCGTGGGGGGCTACCGCATCGGCTACGAAGGGAGTCAGGACTGGGACCTTACGCTCCGGGTCACGGAGCTCCTGACGCCTTCGCAGGTGATCCACATTCCCCATGTGCTCTATCACTGGCGGGTCCATGCATCGTCCACCGCATCGCTCGTGTCCGCCAAGCCCTATGCCGTCGATGCGGGTCAACGTGCGGTCGTGGACCACCTCGAACGGACGGCGCGGCGCGCGACCGCGACGCGTATCGGCCAATGGGGCTTCAACCGGGTCACCTGGGAGCTCCCTGACCCGCCTCCGAAGGTAAGCGTCATCATCCCCACGCGGGATGGCGACAGGTTGGCGCGCTGCATCGACAGCCTTCTGGCTTTTACGATCTACCCGGACTTTGAAGTGCTGGTGATCGACAACGGCAGCCGACGGCGTACCACCCTCGAATACCTCCGTGGCAACGAACACCGCATCACGGTGATCCGGGACGATCGCCCCTTCAACCATTCAGCCCTGAACAACGCCGCCGTGCCTCTGACATCGGGCGAGGTCGTCTGCCTCCTCAACGACGACACCGAGGTCATCGGCGGCGATTGGCTGACCGAGATGGTGGGCCAGCTCTACCAGCCAGGGGTAGGCGCCGTGGGGGCCAAGCTGTACTACGGCGACGGACGGGTGCAACACGCGGGGGTGATTCTCGGGGTCCACGGGGTGGCGGCACATGCGCACCGCAACTTCGACCGTCTTTCCACCGGATATTTCGGGCATCTCCAGCTGGCGCATCGGATGTCGGGAGTCACGGCGGCATGCATGGTCGTCCGCCGCGAAGCCTGGCGTGAGGTAGGCGGTTTCGACGAGGCCAGCCTGCCCAACGTGCTGAACGACGTGGACCTGTGCCTCCGGCTCCAACAGGCCGGGTGGGACATCGTGTGGACCCCTTACGCGGAGCTGTTCCACCACGAGTCGACGAGCCGCGGCATCGACAACGCTGGGCCACAAGCCGAGGCATTCGCGGGGGCGGTCGCGGTGATGGAGACGAAATGGGGCATCGAGGGCCTCCGCAACGACCCGCACTACAGCCCCAACCTCTCGCTCGACGCGGAGGATTTCTCGCTGGCCTGGCCACCCCGAGTTCCGCTGTACCGCTGGAAGTAGGAGCTGGAGCGTCTGGCCGGGCCCAGGCGCTCATCTCACTCCGAGAGCCGGGCCGCCAATGTCGCCACAAACCGGTCCGGGTCGCCGTAGTACTCGTCCGCATACGCCTTTCCCGAAGCCGACGCCTCCGCCCGCCTCTCTGGCACCTGCATCTCGAGCGTGGCCACAACGAGTTCGGCTTCATCGTCGAATGTGTGGCCACTGGACGCATGTGCATGGACGGCCGCGGGGCCGGAGGCGCCAGACACGATCACGGGCGTTCCGTAGCGGAGCGCCTCGATGCATTCGAGTCCGATTAGCCGTCCCGGGGCGAGGTCGATGCATACCGTCGCGTGCGCCATCAGGCGCCAGAGGTCGGTGCGGGTGTCGATGCCGACGCGCCCACGAAGGGAGCGATCCTTCCAGGCGGACGCCATCCCGTCGGCGACGACCACGACATCGGTGTCCGGCAGCGCCGCGCCGATCCAGTCCGCCGCTGCAGGCGGGTCGGCTCCTTCTTCGGGGTTTGAGAGGACCAACACGTAACCCGTGAAGCCGAAACCGTGATGCCGGTACTTCGCCGCCAACGGATTCACGGGCACGTACAGGCCGAGGGGTGACCGGTCGGGATCGGACACCGGCGACAGGTGTCGCCAGGGCGGCGCCACCGAATCATCCGAGGCGGTGAGATAGAAGCCGGCTCGGAACTCCTCGGACGAGAGCCCCGTCGCAATGCCGGGCACCAGTTCGTCGACGATCACGACGCTCTCTGGCGACAGACGGGCCGCGTGGCCGAGGTCGGAGCCGGTCGGTACGCCCCGGACGTCGAACAGGCCGTCAGCGGTCAGCTGCGCTGGCCATCCCGGCGCGATGACTGCTACTTCACCCAAGCGCGAGGCGGCACCGGCGAGAGAACGCGCCACGAACGCCATTTCCCCGTCGGCCCCCCAGTGCCGCCCAACGACGACGGTCTTCAGGGACTCGACCTCCTTGCGTCCGGCCGGGACTCCACCGAGCGCGGGAGATCATGGATGGCCCGTACCTGTTCCATCCCGCCGATATAGCCCACGGGGGCCCCGGGACCGGCTGGCCAGCGCAGCGAACGCGGCGGTTGTCCGGACTCCTCGGTCAGCCGAGCGTGACGGTGGAGTACCACTGGTTCCAGGCTTCCTGTTCCTCCGGCGTGGCGAGCGCGCACGACGGATCGCTTCGGGTGATATGAGGACTCAAGTAGGTATCGCCCCGCTCAATGTAGTCCTTCCATCGTTCGACGAATCGGACAATGTCACCGACGCCGCCGGCGGTTCCCCTGCTGGGCGATTCGTGGTGCACCAGTTCCGCTGCCGGTTCGTAGATCGTGCGGTAGCCCTCTTGTGCCGCGCGGAGGCAGTAGTCGACGTCGTTGAGATCCACGCCCAAGGTTTCGTCGAATCCTCCGAGCGCCACGAAGACTTCGCGCCGGGTAGCGAGACATGCGCCAGTGACCGCAGCGCACTCACGCGCCACCTTGGCCATGTGGAGGTAGCCGGGCGCGTCGCCGTCGAGCCCGACCAGGGGATGCCCGGCCGCTCCGTTCAACCCGATCACCAAACCGCAGTGCTGGAGCCGCCGGTTCGGGTAGAGCAGGCGCGCCCCGGCGGCTCCGACGTCAGGTCGCAGGGCCTGTGCCACCAAAGCGTCCAACCAGCCGGCTCGCAGCGCTTCGATGTCGTTGTTGAGGAACAGGAGCACCTGACCCCCCGCCTCGCCGGCCGCAAGGTTGTTCAGACGGGCCCAATTGAACGGTTGTGGATCGTGCAGGAGCCGCACGCCCTCGAGCGTGGAGAACCGTTCGGCCAGAGTCAGCGTCTCGAGGTCGGACGAGCCGTTGTCCACGAGGAGCATCTCCAGGTCGCCATCGCCCGCAGTGGCACGGACAGAGTCCACGCACGTGCGGAGGAATTGCGGTTGGTCCCTGAAGGGGATCATGACAGTAACCGTGACGCGGGCAGGGGACCGGCGGACGATGCGGAACGTATCGGCCGATGGGTCGGCGTTCACGTCGGACAGATCGTCTCGGCGGCGCAAGGCGGCCTGCACGTATCCACTCTCCCCGGAATCGGTCGGTGTGACGTCGGTGCGGTGACAGAGAACCTCCGCAACATGGCCGACCGAGGACGCTGCAGCACACGCGTAGAGCGCGTACTCGTGTTCCAACGCGCGCGGCTCGTGGGCGACGGGGTCGAACCCGTCAACAAGGTGTGGGCGGAATGCGAGCGGCCGACCGGCGTACGCGGACGCCATCAGGAAGTCGGGCGAGTAGCGCGGCTTGAGCCGAGGATCGCAGTGGCGCCCGTCTGCGTCGATCCGATCCTCGTCTGCGTACACGACGTCGTCGTGGGCCAGGCCCTCGGCAAGGAGGTCCACGGCATCGGGAGCCCAAAGGTCCCCCGGGAAGACGAGGGCGATGGGTGAGCTGTCGCCGGCGGAGACTCCCAGGCCGAAGATGTCACGCGGGCTCGCTTGCGCCGGGCCCGTGACGATGTCGGTCCGCCGCGCGAGGCGCCAACCGAGGCTCCACACCAGGCGGCGGCAACGTCGCGCCAACGTCTCGCGGACCGCGATCGTGATCGACCACCCGGGTTCGGTCTGGCGCGCCAGTGCGCGCAGGGTGCGACGGGTCCCGTCGAGCTCCCCCGTGATCGGCAGGACCAGGCGGAGCGACACATCGTTCGCTCGAGCACTGCGACGTGCGGAGCGTGCCTGCTCGCGTGCGCGGACCCAGGCGTCGTACGATCGCGGGTCCTCCGAGACGTCCGGCCGGAGAGGTGGGAGCTCTCGCGGGGCGAAGAGCACCCGTTCCACGGCGGCAATCTAGTGGACCCCGTTCCGCCACCTGGCCATGTGGCGGAGGCGAGCGTGGAAATGTCACGATGCGCCCGTGAGCATGAGTGAGCGCTTGCTGATGGGGCCGGGGCCGTCGAACCCATATCCGGAAGTCACCATGGCCCTGGCGGGTCCAGTCGTCGGGCACCTCGACCCGCAGTTCCTGGCCCTGTTGGACAGTACGAACGAGCGGCTGCGTCAGGTCTTTGCCACCGGCAACGCCTTGACGCTCCCGATCAGCGGGACGGGATCGGCCGGCATGGAGACCTCCTTCGTCAATTTCGTACGCCCGGGCGCGCCCGTGGTCGTCGGGGTGAACGGAGTGTTCGGCGAGCGCATGTGCGAGGTGGCCGGTCGTCTCGGGGCCGCTGTCGTCCGGGTCGACGCCCCCTGGGGTGAAGCCGTCGACCCCGACCGGCTGTTGTCGGCGCACCCGTCACCCTCCATCATCGCCGTGGTGCACGCGGAGACCTCCACGGGAGTGCGCAACGACATCGAGCACCTCGGGAGAGGGAAGGGAGACGCGCTGCTCCTCGTCGACATGGTGACGTCGTTGGGAGGCATCGACGTGGCCGTCGACGACTGGTCCGTGGACATTGCGTACAGCGGCACCCAGAAATGTCTCGGCGTCCCACCCGGCCTCGCCCCCCTCACCGTCTCGGCTAGGGCGCTGGAACGGATCGTCGAACGCCCACCGAGTTGGTACTTCGATCTCAATCTTCTAGCGCGTTACGTGCAGGGCGGATCGGGCGCGGGACGCGTCTACCACCACACGGCGCCGGTCTCCATGGTGGCCGCCCTGCACGCCGGGCTCGGCGTGCTCCTCGACGAGGGGATCTCCGAGGTGCAGGAGCGCCATGCGGCCTGCGGAAAAGAGTTGCAGGCGGGCCTCGAGGCGTTGGGGCTCGAGTTGCTCGTCGAGCCGGCTCATCGGCTGCCCCAGCTGACGACCGTCAAGGTGCCCGCCGGGGCCGACGACGCCGGCTGTCGCGGCCGGCTCCTCACAGACTTCGGCATCGAGATCGGGGCCGGCGCGGGCCAATTGGCGGGCCAGATCTGGCGGATCGGCTGCATGGGCAACACGGCACGCCGGCGCAACGTCGTGACGCTCGTCGCCGCCCTGAGGGAGGTGTTGGCCCGATGAGCGCGGCCCGGGCCGTCCGGCACGCGCCGCTCGAGCTACGCGGAAGACGGGTCGTGCTGCGCTCGCTGACCGAAGACGATTTTCCTGCGTGGCACGAGGTGCGGACGCGTTGCGCCGACTGGTTGCTGCGCTGGGAGCCCCGGCCCAAGGGCGCGCCCGTCCCTTCGGAGGACCGGCCCAGTTTCGCCGCGCGCTGTGGCATCAGAGAGCGCGAACGGCACCTGGGCACCGGCTACGGCTTTGGGATCTTCGTGGGCGAGCGCTTCGCGGGGGAAGTGACGCTGTCGTCGATCCAGCGCGGGCCTTTCCAGAGCGGGTTCGTCGGCTATTGGATCGACGAGGCGTTGTCGGGACGCGGCCTCGTTCCCGAGGCCGTCGTCGTGACGCTGCGCTTCGCCTTCGAGGCGATCTCGCTGCACCGTGTCGAGATCTCGATCATCCCTCGGAATCATGCCAGCCGCCGTGTGGTCGAGAAGCTCGGGATACGTGAAGAAGGCGTCGCCCTACGGTTCCTCGAGATCGACGGCGTCTGGGAGGACCATGTGCGCTACGGGATCACGGCCGAGGAGTGGGCCGAGCGTGAGGCCGAACTCGTGGCCGAATGGTTGGCCGATTGAGTCAAGCCTCGCCGGTGCCGACGATCGACGGCGAGTGGCGGAAGAACTGCTCGACGTCGTGTTCGTAGGTGTATGACTGAGGCTGACGCCCGGACTGACGGCGCAAGCGCACCGCCCGGATGAATTTCCTCACGGCGCCGGCGCTGGTCGAGGTGTAGGTGAAGCCGGTGGACGCGAACCGGCGCGTGTCGACGCCACGTCCGTAGCGCAGGAGATCCTCGAGCTCGGCCGGGAGGTCGAACAGGCGTGCCACGGGTCGGATCTTGAGGGGGCTCCACGGCGAGACTGGGACCAGCCGCGTGCCGCAGATGCTCGCCACCTCACTCCATGGGAGCCTGCCGTCCCCGGCAACGTTGTACAGACCCGGGATGCCGCCGCGCGTCACGTGCAGCAGCGCTCGCACGACGTCGTCCTCCTCGAGGAATTGTAGAAGGGGATCGAAGCCGAACATGGACGGACAGACCGGCCGTGCCAGGTTGCGGCTGATCGGCGTCGTCAGGTGGCTGCCGAGGACGTTCGCGAAGCGCAGAACGGTGACCTTGGTGCCGGGATTGTCCTCCGAGAAGTCACGTACCAGGCCCTCGGCCTCGACGAGGGCACGCTCGACGCTGTTCTTGACCGGGCTCGTCCGGACCGTGTCTTCCTGGAACGTGTTCGGGTCACTGGCGGCGGACCCGTAGACCAACGTGGACGACTTCACGATGATGTGGCGGACCGATGTGCCAGCCGCACCGGCGGCGGCGAGGAGGTTCATCGTCCCGATCACGTTGATCTCGTGCATGGCGCGTCGTGGCACGGTCGTCGAGTTCGTGATCATGAACGTATGGAGGATCGTGTCGACCTGGGTCGCCTTCACGATCCTGTTGAGGATGGAGTAGTTCTGGTCGGACCGCACGAACTCGGCGCGCTCGAAAGGAACCAACGGCGCATGGGTGCCGATACCCAGGATGACGTCGATGCTCGGGTCGTTCTCGAGCGCCTGGATCATCCGGCCACCCCAGAAGCTGTCCGCTCCCGTGACGAGAACCCGGCTGCTCATCCGAACCAGACGCTGCGTCGGTCCCGCAGCATGTCGTACACCACCTCTTGGAGCTGAGTACGGATCCGCTCGGACTCCTCCATGATTCGGCTCTTCGAGTAGCGGTCCTGGTCCGGGGGAACGTCAAAATGGACCGGGTCGAGCACGCGCAGCTTGAACTTGGCCGGAAACGGCAGGACGACCCCGAGCGGGCCCAACGCAAGCAGGTTCGCCGTCACCGGGACGTAGGGCACGCCGAGCGCCTTGGCCAGTGTCGGCAGGCGGAACACCACCGGCATCGCTTCCTCCGAGCCGACGACGGCGATCGGTATCACCGGCACCCCCGCCCGCATGGCGATCTCGACGAAGCCGCCGCGTCCGAATCGGCGCAGCTGGTAGCGGTCGGTGTACGACTTCGACGGGCCCTTCGTCCCCTCCGGGAACACGAGAGCAAGCTGCTGCTGTTCCCTGAGGAGTCGATAGGCGTTGGCCGGGCGGGCCGACACGCCGCCCGAACGAGCCCACAAGGTGCCGACAAACGGAACCGTGCGGAAGAAGTAGTCGGCTAGGCCGTACACGGGACGCCCGAGCTCCTTCTCGATCCCATGCATGATGACCGGAGCGTCGGAGGGGATGGCGCCGGCATGATTCGCCACGAGGAGGGCACCGCCTTCGTCGGGGATCTTCTCGAGCCCGTCCCAGTCGGTGCGAAACCACTTCGAGTAGATGGGGTCGTAGATGGCGCGGGCCAGGGCCCGGGTGCGTTCTGAGCGTCCCCATTCGTCCACGTCGGACAAACGCGGGTCCTCGATCTGCTCTGCGTCGGCCGGGGTGACGCGGAGGGGCACGATTGCGGTGGACCGGTTCTTCTCGCCGACGACCGGGCGCCCACTGGCCATCGGATCATCGTACCGAGCGGCGAGGTGGCGACCACCGTGCGCCCCGTGGCAGCCGCGGCCGTCAGGGGCGGGCCGCTCCGATCAGGCCTTCGGTGAAGATCGGCGAGTAGGAGACCGTGCTGCCGGTGAAGGGAGCCTGGATCACGGTGCTGGTGCCGTAGGGGCCCGAGCCCGTGTACATGACGACGTGATCGACCTGGTTGTCGTTGTCGAGGTTGTAGTAGAAGAGCAGGTCGCCGGGCTCGAGGGCGTCCAGGGAGACGTGGGTGAGCGCCGGCCACTGGGTCTCGGTGGTCCGGGGGATGGAGACACCGGCCTGCGCCCACGCCCATTGCACGAGGCCGGAGCAGTCGAAGCCCACGCCGGCTTGCTCGCCCCCGAAGACGTAGGGCACGCCGAGTTGCGACACCGCGGCCTGAACGGCGGCCATCTGTTGTCCGTTGCCCGACGCCGTGCCGCCGACCGGCCCGACGTAGCTGGCCGCTCCGTTCGCGGCATTGGTCGCGGCGGCGCCGCTGCTCGAACCGCCGACCGCACCGGCCACCGTCGCCGCGGCCTGCGCCGCTGCGGCCGCCTGTTGTCTTTGCGCGGCGCTCGCGGCTTTCGCCGCGGCAGCTGCCTCCTGTTGTGCCTCGGCGATCGCGGCCTGCGCGACCTCCTGGGCCAGTTGCCCTTGCACTTGATTGAGGGTTGCCTTGGTCGCTGCGGCCTCCTGCTCGTTGGCCGTTGCGAGCGACTTCGCCTGCGCGGCCTCGGTCTGCGCCTGCGCGGCGACGGACTCCTGTTGCGTCTCCTGGTTCTGGAGCTGCGTCTCCGAGCTCTGGAGCGCCGTTTCGTCCTTGGTCAGGTTGCCGACGATCTGGTCGGTGTACTGGTTGCGCGCCTGGTTCATCGTGGCGGACGAAGAGAAGTAGGACGTGAAGCCGCTCGCGGGCGTTCCATAGACGTAGGCGGCGACCGCGTCGGAGGTAACCACCTTCTTGTCCGCCGCGACCTGGCTCTTGGCCCGGACCAGGCTGGCGGCGAGCGCCTGCAGCTGGTTCTGCGCGTCCTGCAGATTCTGCTGGGCCGTGTTGTATTTGTCGTCGAGGATGGAGGTCTGCTGTTCCTCCTGGGTCAGCGTGCTCTCGATCTGCGACACCTTGGACTGGGTCGCGTTGATCTGGGACTGGTTCGGAGCCGGCCCCGGCATCGTCGTCGGAGTGGGTGCGGCGCCGGCGGTCGTGGCAACGAGAGGCGCAAGGAATGCACAGAGCATCCCCGCGACGATTGCCACACGCGCGGCCGGAGCGACCGCGCGGACAGTGGGCCGACATCTCACTGCGCGCATACCGGTGAAATCGTAATGGCCCTGACGTGGAATTTTGGGCATAGTGCGCGTTGCCGTTCGGTTGCGAACGCAGTTCGCGCGCCGTTCACGCTCACATCGATTGCTTCGGTCGGCGGTCGTCCCTATGGTCACGATGCGTGAAGGGGGTCGTCGACACAACTCAAGGGCGGTTGCGGGGTGTGTGGCGCGGTGACCTGTGGTCGTTCTCGGGCGTGCCCTACGGGCGCGCGCCGACCGGTCCGCTGCGCTGGCGCCCGCCGCTCCCGCCGGAGCCTTGGGACACGATCAGGGACGCTTCGACGTTCGGGCCCATCGCGCCCCAGAGCGCTGCCGTGCCCGGTATCACGAGCCCTTCGGATCCCGATGCATCGGAACCGCAGAGTGAGGATTGCCTGTCCCTCAACGTCTGGACGCCGGATCTCGAACCGGGGGGCCGCCGGCCGGTCATGGTGTTCATCCACGGCGGCGGCTTCACGTCAGGCAGCGGCTCGGTGTTCCTGTATCGAGGTGGCAACCTCGTCCGCAACGGCGACGCCGTCGTGGTCACGATCAATTACCGGCTCGGTGCGCTCGGGTTCCTCGGCCACCGCCAGCTCGCCGATCCGGACGGCCTGGTCGGCAACTGGGGCATCTGGGACCAGGTCGCTGCGTTGTCGTGGGTACGCGGGAACATCGCGGCCTTCGGTGGCGATCCCGACAACGTCACCATCTTCGGGGAGTCCGCCGGCGGCTTCAGTGTCGCCGCGCTGCTCGGCTGTCCCGCGGCCGAGGGTCTCTTCCGACGCGCCATCGTGCAGAGCGGCGGTGTGCACGTGCACACGGTCGAGGACGCGGAGCGCGCCGGTGAACGTCTCGCCTCGATGCTGGGGGTCGCGTCGTGTGAGCGCTCGTCCCTGGAGAAAGTTCCCGCGACCGAGCTCGTCGCCGCGACCGCGGAGCTCGGCAAGAGGCGTCCGGACCCGGGCCTGCTTCCCCTGCCCTTCCTGCCCACGGTCGACGGGAACTTCCTGCCGACCGACCCGCTTGAGGCTGTGGCTGCCGGCGCGTCTTCGGGCGTCGACCTGGTGATCGGCACGAACCGCGACGAGCTGACCCTGTTCGGGCTCGGGAACCCCGCGCTCTTCGCCATGGACGAGAAGGGACTGGAGCGCTGGGTCGCGAATTCGGTGCCCGGCATCCCTCCACTCGAGGTGATCGGCGCCTACCGCGAGGCGCGGCAGGCACGCGGCGAGCGGGTCGAGGTCAACGACGTGTGGGTGGCCGCGGGCACGGACATCGTGTTCCGCTGGCCCAGCCTGCAGCTGGCTGCCGCCCACCAGGCCAACGGGGGGAAGGCCTACGTCTACCTCTTCGACTGGGAGTCCCCGGCCTTCGACGGCCTGCTGGGCTCGTGCCATGCCCTCGAGCTGCCCTTCGTGTTCGGGGCCGTGCACGTCCCGGTCGTGCAGGTGTTCTCGGGCGGGGGCCCGCCCGCGGAGACCCTCTCGCGCCAGATGCAGATGGCGTGGCTGAGCTTTGCTGGGCGTGGCGACCCGTCGCACGAGGGCATCGGCGAATGGCGCCGATGGGAGCCAGCCGAGCGCGCCACCATGATGTTCGGTGCGCAGAGCGGGCTCGTCTCCGCACCGCGTGACCGTGAGTTGGAGGTGCTCGAGCGTTACCGGCCGTTGCCCGCGGCCGGCTGATCAACGGTCGACTCGCCGGACCCGCAGGGGCAGGTGTCGGATGCCCAAGTGGCGCCGTGCGGGAACCCTTTGGCGAAGGTGTCGAGGTCGGTGAGGTCCACCCGCCCGAGGTCGTCGGCCACGCCGACATCCTCATGGGGGTGCCGTTCAGGGTCAAGAATGGGTGCGCGGGGGTGTAGCCCAATTGGTAGAGGCAGGGCGCTTAAACCGTCTCCAGTGAGGGTTCGAGTCCCTCCGCCCCCACGCAGTGCGCTTGACCCATTCAGTGGCTCATCCTCTGCGCCGGCCGACCGTTCGCCCCGCGGTGAGCCACGTCGGTGTCGAGGTCGCGGTCCTGGGTCCGGTCTCGGTGTCCGGCCTGCCGTTCGCCTTCCGTCGCGCCGCGGCACGCGAGCTCGTCGTGTACCTCGCGTTCCACCGCGAGGGAGTCAGCCACGGCGAATGGGCGCTGGCGCTGTGGCCGGACCGGCCGGTGTCGCCGGCCACCGTGCATTCCACCGCATCGGACGCGCGCCGCGCCCTCGGCCGTACCGCGGACGGCGCCGCGCGCCTCCCGTGCGGATCCCCGCTCCGTTTGCACCCCTCGGTCGTCACGGACGTCGACCGCTTCGCCGAGCTGGCCCGGTCGCAAACGTGCGAGGCCTGGATCGAGGCCGCCCGGCTGTTGCGCGGCCCGCTGTTCGGCGGGTTGCGCCGGGCGGACTGGGCCGTCCTTGACGGCACCCACGCGCACCTCGAGGCCTTCGTCGTGCACACCGTGTTGCAGGCCGCCGGGACCCTTCGGCGAGACGGTCGGGCGCCGGAGGCGGAATGGATCGTGCGCCGCGGCCTCCTCGCGAGCCCCTACGACGAACGCCTGTACCGATCGCTCTTGCTCGCCCTGGCCGCGCAGGGCAACGGGGCCGGGATGCGTGCCGCCATGGCGCAACTGCTCGTCGTGGTCAGCGGGTCGCGGGCCACGGTGCGGGAGTGGGGCAGAGCCGGATCCGACGCCCTGCACCCCTGAACGGCGGAGCTGTACCGAGAGCTTCTCCGCCCGTGGCCTGCGCCAGGAGGGGTACCGGCCAGGCTGTAGGGTGGCGTCCCGCCATGGCGAGAAGCTCCTCTGGGAAGTCGGTCGCACGCGCCGCCGCCACGGGTGGTGGCGCCACCTATCGCGGCCAAATGCCCGTCAATTGGTACGCCGCCCTGGTCGTGATCGTGCTCGTCGGGCTGGCTTCCGTGGCCATCGCCAAGTACCACTACAACCAGTCGCCGAGCACCGTGCAGCCCACCGTCGGCACGACGTGGCACGCGGCCATCTCCTTCGACATCTGTGGCACGACGCAGCCGGCACTGACAGCGTCGCCCGCCAGCTCGACCACGGGCCTGACGACGACCGGCAGCGGCGTCTTGCTGATTGCACCCAAGAAGTCCAGCGAGGCGGGCGCCAACGCCACCGTGGGCAAGTTCGCGAGCGGGTACCCCGGCCTCACTCTGACCAACACCACGCTGAAGTACCCGGCCGCCCAGGCGCCCGAGTACAAGAACGGCGAGAAGTGCGCCGCCGGCACCCCGGACGCGGGCAAGGTGGGCGAGGTGGTGGCCCGTTGGTGGGTCGTGACCACCCAGACCAAGAACAACCAGCTGGTTCAGACCAATGGGGTCAACTCACAGAAGCCGGCCGACCTCAAGTTCGTCAACCGCCAGCTCATCACCGTTGGCTTCGTCCCGTCGGGCACGACGCTGCCCAAGCCGCCCGGCTCCACCATCGTCGCCTTGGTCCAGGTGCTCGCCGGCACCCAGCCCGTCGCGACCACCACGACTTCGACCCCGTCGGCCACGACGACCTCGACGCCCTCGGCCACGACGAGCTCGACCGCTGCAACGACGACCACGGCACCCTCGACGACCACCACGACGAAGCCTTCGTCCACGACGACGACGAAGTAATGAAGGCGGTCGTCCTCGTCGGGGGCGAGGGAACCAGGCTGCGTCCCCTCACGCTCACGTCCCCCAAGCAGATGCTGCCCATCGTCGGCGTGCCGATGATCGAGCGCGTGCTCGGTCATCTCGCCTCGCACGGCGTGGACGAGGCCGTCCTCTCCCTCGGCTACCTTCCCGACGCCTTCATGGAGGCGTACCCCGATGACCGGGCCGCGGGGGTCGCGCTGACGTACGCAGTGGAGCCCGAGCCCCTCGACACCGCCGGGGCCGTGCGGTTTGCGGCGGCCTTCGCCGGCATCTCCGAGACCTTCGTCGTGGTGAACGGGGACGTGCTGACCGACATGAACCTCTCCACCCTGGTCGAGTTCCACCGCGACCGCGGGGCCGAGGGGACCATCGCCCTGCATCCGGTCGCCGACCCGTCGGCCTTCGGCGTGGTGCCCACCGACACCGAGGGTCGGGTCACCGCTTTCGTCGAGAAGCCGCCGCGCGACGAGGCGCCGACGAACGAGATCAACGCCGGGACCTACGTGCTCGAACCGTCGGTCCTGGCGCGGATCCCCGAGGGCGGACGGGTTTCCATCGAGCGGGAGACCTTCCCGGCCATGGTGCGCGACGGCAATCTCTACGCCCGTTCCGACGACTCGTACTGGCTCGACACCGGTACGCCGGCCGCGTACCTCGAGGCCAATTTCGACTACGTGGCGGGGAAACGCGGGCCCGAAGTTGCCCCCGGCCTCGTCGACCGCGGGCGGGGCGTGCTCGTCGAGGGCGAGAGCGAGGTCTCGGGTGACGTCTTCGGGCCCGCCGTGATCTTCGCCGGCTGCGTGGTCGAAACCGGGGCGCGCGTGGAGCACAGCATCCTCGGGCGCGGCACCGTCGTCTCCGCCGGGGCCGTCGTCGCCGATTCGGTGTTGATGGACGCTTGCCACGTCGCCGGCGACGCCAAGGTGGCGGGATCCGTCATGGGCCCCCGTTCGGTGGTGGGACAGCGGGGCGACGTCCGGCCGGTCTCGGTGCTCGGCGCCGACGCCGTCGTCTCGTCGGGCACCCTGGTCGACGGCGAACGCGTGTCGGGCTAAAAAGGCCGCTCGTGCGCACCCTCGTGACCGGCGGCGCGGGCTTCATCGGCTCGAACCTGGTCGACCGGCTCCTGGCCGAAGGCCACGAGGTCGACGTCGTGGACGACTTCTCCACCGGTTCGCTGTCCAACTTGGCCGAGGCCCGGAAGTCCGGCGGCCGGGCGCTCCACATCCACCATCTCGACATCACCGCGCCGGCGGTCACCGAGCTCATGGCCCGGCGTCGGCCCGAGCTCGTTTTTCACCTCGCCGCGCAGGCTGACGTCCGGGTCTCCGTCACCCGCCCGGCCCACGACGCCAACGTCAACGTCATTGGCTCGTTGCAGGTTCTCGAGGGGGCGCGCCAGGCCGAAGCCGAGCGCGTCGTGTTCGCGGCGAGTGGCGGCACGCTCTACGGGGACCCCTCGCCGGACGAGTTGCCGGTGCGCGAGTCGCATCCGCAGCAGCCGTTGTCGCCGTACGGGGTTTCGAAGAAGGCGGTCATCGACTACCTCGTCGCCTACCGCGAATTGCATGCGCTCGAGTTCTCCGCGCTGGCCCTCGCCAACGTGTACGGCCCGAGACAGGACCCCCACGGTGAGGCAGGCGTGGTCGCCATCTTCGCCGAGCGCATCGTGCGGGGCCAGGACGTCACGGTCTATGGGGACGGTGAGCAAACGCGCGACTTCGTGTTCGTCGACGACGTCGTTGATGCGTTCGTGCGGGCGGCGACGCGGGGTGGCGGCCTCGTCTGCAACATCGGGACGGGAAGCGAGACGTCGGTCAACGACCTCTTGGCGACGATGGCCGACGTGGCCGGTGTCGAGGTGACAGCAGTGAAGGCGCCGTTGCGGCCGGGCGAGCTGTTGCGCTCGAGCCTCGACGTCGAGCGGGCCTCCATACAGCTCGGCTGGCGGCCCTGGACGGATCTGGCCGACGGCATCCGTCCCGTGCTCGAATTCGTCCGCGCCCGCCTGGCCTGAGGCGCGTCAGCGAAAGAGGTCTTCGTCCGGGGGGCGCACGATCTCCGCGCGGACCGAGGCTGGGCGCATCCACGCCGCCGGCACGCCGCGCACGATGGCGACCGGGATGCCGCGGTCCTTGCCCATGACGAGCTCGGCCGCTCCGGCGATCTCGTCCGCCACGCAGATCTCCGTCGCCACCAACTCGCGTCCGCCGGCGTCGCGGGTGCCCTTGAGGTCGACGATTGCTGCGATTCCCGCGCACCCGATCGCCACGTCCGTGACGCCGCGCCGCCACGCCCGGCCGAACGTGTCCGAGACGATCACGCCGATGTCGACGCCGAGGGCGTGGCCGAGCGACGCCCGGAGACGCCGCGCCGAGAGGTCGGGGTCCTCCGGGAGAAGTGCGGCCGTCCCGTCGGCCACGTTGGAGAGATCGACGCCCGCGTTGGCACAGACGAACCCCTGACGGGTCTCGCTGATTATCAGCTCACCGCGGCGGCGCAGGACCCGCACGGATTCCCGTTCGACCAGGGCCGCCTTGGCGTCGGGGTCCGCATGGTCGAGTTCGACCAGCCGTCCCTCCGCCTTCGAGACCACCTTCTGGGTCACCACGAGGACATCACCGTCTTGGAGGGGCGGGTCCGGCGGCGACCCCGGGGCCAGCGCATCGGCAATGACGCGTCCCAGGTCGGCGCCGGGGACCACCTCGCCGATCCCGCGCACCGCCAGCACGGTGAGGCCGTCATCATCCGGCACCGAGCACCACCTTCGCAAGATCGGCGGCGCGCTCTGGTGAGCTCATGACGGTCGGCGCAACGACGCAGCGCACCCCTGCCGCCTCGACCGCTGACGCGTGGGCGGCGTCCGCCTCGTCGACGACGAGCGTGCCTACCCATGACGCGTACAGCCGCGCCACCCCGACCACGGAGGGCTCGGTGCCGAGCTCTCGCAGCATCCGGTCCGCGGGACCCTTGAGGGCGGCACCCGCCACGATCGGTGAGACCGCGACGACGTCGGCGCGGCGGGCGCGCAGCGCGTCCTCGATGCCCGGCACGGCGAGCAGGGGGCCGATGGAGACCACGGGGTTGGAGGGGCAGACCACGATCATCGCGGCGCGCCCGAGCGCGTCCATGACGCCCGGAGCGGGACGCGCCTCGGCGGCCCCGTCGAAGCGCACGCTGCGCACGGGCACGTCGTGCGCGAGCCGGACGAAGTAGTCCTGGAAACCCACCTCGGTACCCGCAGGGCCCAGCGCGCTCCGGGTCGCCAGCGTGACACGGGTGCGCAGGGGGTCGTCGGTGACCGGCACCATGCGCACGGCGATCCCGCGACGCTCGCACAGCGCGGCCGTCACCGCACTGAGAGGCTCGCCCGCGGCGAGGCGGCCCGTACGGAACAGGTGGGTGGCCAGGTCCCGGTCGCCCAGCCGGAACCAGTCCTCGCCCCCCAGCCGGCCCAGCTCGTCCATGACCGCCCACGACTCGCCCGCGACGCCCCATCCGGTCTCGCGGTTGTCCATGCCGGCCAACGTGTAGGTGACCGTGTCGAGGTCCGGGCTGATCGAGAGGCCGTGCAGGACCATGTCGTCACCGACGTTGACGATGGCCGTGATCTCGTCGCCGGGAACGACGCGGACCAGGCCGGAGAGCATTCGGGCGGCCCCGACGCCGCCGCACAGGGCCACCAGCACGCGATGAGCATAGGAGCGCGGCGGCGGAGGGCCGTACGGCGCCCCTGGTACCATCGCCGCCCGCCATGCCCACCGCCATCCCGCCGGAACGGCACGCCACGGTGGTGTCCGTCCTGCGCGAGGCCGCCCGTGTCAACGGCGACGTCGAGGCCTACGTGGAGCCCGCCGGTGCCCGGGAGCGCCGGTCGCTGACCTTCGCGCAATGGGACCGCGCCGCGGACGGCGTCGCGGGTTACCTCGACGGCCTCGGCGTCCGCAAGGGCGACGTCGTCTGCCTGCTGTTGCCGTCCTGCATCGACTACGCCGTGCTCTACGCCGCGTTGCTGCGCCTGGGCGCCATAACCTCGGGCATCAACCCCCGGATGGGCTCGGGGGAGGTGGCCTCGGTTCTCGAGCGCGCCGCCCCGGTGCTGCTCGTAGTCGACCCCGAGGCCGCGCCGATCCCAAAAACCACGGCCCTGCCGCAGTCGACCCGGGAGGACGTGGCGGCCGCGTGGGGTGGCGAGCCGCCGTCGTCCTGGCCCGACCTCGTTGCCGAGGATCCCGTCGCGGTCGTGTGGACGAGCGGGACCACCGGCCGGCCGAAGGGCGCGCTCTTCGATCACGCCAATCTCGCCGCCGTCGCCCGCGGCACCGACGTCCTCAGTCAACCCGGCGACCGCCGGATCTCGCCCCTGCCGTTCGCGCACGTGGCCTACATGACTCGCGCCTGGGACGAGATCGCGCACGGGGTGACCACGGTGATCACGCCGACGCCGTGGCGCGCCGACGACGCGGTCCGCATCATGGCCGCGGAGCGGATCACCGTCGGCCAGGGGGTGCCGACCCAGTGGGCCCTCATGCTGGCGTCCGACGA
>DATMMN010000193.1:0-51149 GCA_035569675.1 Acidimicrobiales bacterium
GCCCGATTCGGACGCTCCGCGCTTCGACAAGGAGACCGTCCGCGCCAAGTACCTCGCCGAACGCGACCGCCGGCTGGTCGAAGGCAGGTCTGAGATCCGTGACCTGCAGCGCGACGCCCACTTCTCGAATTACCGCGACGACCCGTTCACGCCGAGGATCGAAAGAGGGCCCGTCAACGACGAGGTCGACGTCCTCATCGTCGGGGGCGGCATCGCCGGCGTGCTGGCGGGCGCCAACCTCCGCAAAGCTGGCATCGAGCGGATCCGCATCGTCGACCAGGCGGGTGGCGTCGGGGGAACCTGGTACTGGAACCAGTACCCGGGCGTCATGTGCGACGTCGAGTCGTACATGTACATCCCGCTGCTCGAAGAGTTCGACTACGTCCCGACCCGCCGCTATGCCTGGGGTGAGGAGATCCTCGGGCATCTCCAGAAGATCGCGCAGCGCTACCGGCTCGAGGACGACGCGCTGTTCCACACCGGAGTGACGAGCGCCCAATGGCTGGAGGACGAGGGGCGCTGGCTCGTCAAAACGGACCGCGGTGACGAAGTCCGCTGCCGCTGGTACGTCCTGGCCGTCGGGATCCTCAACCTTCTCAAGCTGCCGGCCATCCCCGGCATGGAGGACTTCGAGGGTCGTTCGTTCCACACGGCGCGCTGGGACTACGGGTACACGGGCGGCGGCGCACACGAACCGCTCCACAAGCTCGCGGACAAGACGGTCGCGGTGCTCGGCACCGGTGCCAGCGGCATCCAGTGCGTACCGCCGCTCGTCGAGTCGGCCAAACATGTCTACGTCTTCCAACGCACCCCCTCCGCCATCGGCGTGCGGGGAAACCGGCCCACCGACGCGGAGTTCGGCGACCGCCTCGAGCCGGGATGGCAGCAGGCTCGCATGGACAACTTCCAGGCCATCATGCTGGGTCTTCCCGTCGAGGACGATCTGGTCGACGACGGGTGGACCCACCACTTCGCCGCCGTCAACCACCCCGGGGTCGTCGACGGAATGACGGGCGCCGACATCGCGCGCCGGGGCGAGGAGCTCGACTTCGAGGTCATGGAGGAGCACCGTCGCCGCGTCGAGGAGCTCGTGTCCGACCCCGTCAAGGCGGACATCCTCAAGCCCTACTACCGCTACATCTGCAAGCGACCCTGCTTCCACGACGAGTACCTGTCTGCGTTCAACGCGCCGAACATCACGCTGGTCGACTGCCCGGCCGGCATCGAACGGATCAACGAGAAAGGGCCCGTGGTGGACGGGGTGCAGTACGAGGTCGACTGCATCGTCTACGGCACCGGCTTCGAGCCGGAACAGACACCGCTGTACCGCCGTGCCGGACACGAAGTCGTCGGACGAGACGGCGTGACCCTGGCCGACAAGTGGGCCGATGGTCCGCACAGCCTCTTCGGCATGATGACCCGGGGCTTCCCCAACATGTTCATCATGCCCGGTCCGTTTCAGCAGTCCGTTGTCACGGTCAATTACACCCAGCTCGCCATCCTCGGCGCCGAGTTCGTCGGACGCGCCATCGGGTTGCTCCAGCGAGAAAGCGTGGACGTCTTCGACGTGAGCGCCGAGGCCGAGGAGAAGTGGGTCCAGGGGATCGTGGACGCGTACATCGACGCCAGCCGGGTCATGGCGGCCTGCACGCCGTCACGCATCAACAACGAGGGGCATCCCGAGGAAAGAAGCCCGCTCGTGGGGGCCTACCGCGGGGGGTTGGGCGACTGGTTCGGCTACCGCGAACGCCTGGAGAACTGGGTCGAAGACGGCCGGTTCGACGGTCTGGAGCTCGAAGTCCGCTCGACGGCGCCGTGACCACGCGCCAGCGGGTCGCCGTCGTGACCGGAGGCGGGGGCGGCATCGGCGGGGCGATCGCGGAGGCGCTCGGCCGCAGCGGCTGGTTCGTCGTCACCGTAGACCCGATGGTGACCCTCGAGGGCACCGAGGAGTTGCCCGAGCCCGAGACGACCACCGCGGGGCGCATCGTGGCCGCGGGTGGCGCCGCGCGCGCCTCGTCGGCCTCGGTAACCGACGGTGAGGCGCTGCGCGCGCTGTTCGAAGAGCTCGCGGCCGAGCGCGGCGGGCTCGATGCGGTCGTCAACGTCGCCGGCATCACCCGCCAGAGCTATTTCGCCCGCGGCACCGAGGAGGACTGGCAGGCGCTTCTCTCGGTGCACCTCGGGGGGTACCTCAACGTGCTCGATGCCGCCTTGCCCCTCATGGCCGCGGCCGGGTACGGGCGGATCGTCGGCGTGACCTCCGGCTCGGGGTGGCGGGCGGCCGACGCCGGTGGCTACAGCTCCGCCAAGCGCGCCGTGGCGGCCCTGACCTGGCAGCTGGGCGCGTACGCACCGCAGGGTGTCACCGTCAACGCGCTGTCGCCGATCGCCAACACCCGCATGGTCGCAGCCGCCCTCGAGCGCGCCCGCCAGGAGGGCCGGGCGGGCGGGGGCGGCGGACTCACGCTCGATTCGATGCCCGGTCCCGACCACCTGGGCCCTCTCGGCGTCCACCTCGTCGAGGACTCGTTCGGCTGGTGTACGGGCCAGGTCGTCTTCGCCAGCGGACCCGAGGCGGCCATCGTCGACCAGCCCCGGCTGATGGAGGTCGTCCGCACGACCGGGGCCGCTTCGCTGCAGGCGCTGTTGGCGGCCTTCGTTCCTCCTGCCCTCGTCAAGGCCGAGGCCGATCAGAAGAGCACTGGCGGTGGGAATCCTCGTTTCGGTCGGATCTTCGACGAGCCGGCTCCCGACCCGGCGCCGGCGGCCGCGGCGGCGGTCAAAACGTGCGCCGTCGTCGCCGACGGGCGCCCCGAACTGGCCCACTCGATCATCGCCGCACTCGAAGCGCGCTCCATCACCTGTTACCGCGTCGGGGCGGCTTCTGACTTCGAAGGGGCCGCCGACGCGTTGCGCGCCGCCGTCGACCGCGACGGGCCGGTCGACGCCATCGTCCTGGCGCTCGATGCGCATCCTCTCGCCGCCTCGACGCCGCAGAGCTGGAAGTCGATCCTCGCCGATCACCGCGGGATCGTCGAGCACCTGCACGCCGACGCCGCGTGGTCGCGGGCGGCGGCCGACTACGCCGCGCTCGCTGATCGCCCGGTGCGGCTCGTCACCCTGACCGCCGCCACCACCTCCGCCGGGCGCAGCCGGGCCCAGGCAGCCGCGCAGCTGGCCAGGGTTGCGGCGGGCGCGACCCAGGGACAGGTGACGGCGTTCGCCGTCGGGATCGAAGCATCCGATGCGGACGCGGCGCCGGTCGCCGGCGAGCTCGTCGCACACCTTCTCGCCGAGCCCGGGGCCGCGCCGCTGGCCGGCGCCGAGCTCGTGATCGGGCCCGGGTGGCTCGGGCTACGCAGCCACCCCCGGCCCATCGGCACCGTGACCTACGGGGGCCCCGAAGTGCCCGACTGGATCGACGCCGCCTTCCGGGAGATGGTGGGCGCCGCCGTGCCGCCGCACGAGATGGAGACCCGATGACCCCGCCCACCCGCGTCGTCGACGCGCACGTGCACCTCTGGGACCCGGCGCGGACCGACTGGTATCCCTATCTGTCGCACCCCCCGCAGGGACTTCCGGCCGGTGCGGGCATGTACCGGCGCTTCGACGTCGACACCTACCGGACCGAGTCCGAGCGGTGGCATGTCGAGAAGATCGTCAACGTCGCCGCCGCCACCGGTCCCAACTCGGTCGACGAAACCTTGGAGCTGGACGCCCAGGCGGCCGAGCGGGGCGGCCCGGACGCCATTATCGGCGGCCTTCCACCGGCTGACACCGCCGCCGAGGCGATCGAGTTCCTCGACCGGCAGATGGAGGCCCCGCGCTTCCGCGGGGTCCGCCCGATGGGCGGATTCGACGTAGCCGTCCCCGACGCCGACGTCATGCACGCACTCCAGGACCGGAACCTGGTGTTCGAGCTGATGACCCATCCCGACCAGCTCCTGAGTGCGGCACAGGAGCTGTCCTCCTTCGACGACCTCACCGTCGTGATCGAGCACACGGGCTGGCCCCGCAACGACTCCGACGACGAGCGCGCGCTCTGGAGCGAGGGCATGAACGCACTGGCGGCGCTCGGAGCCAACGTCGTGTGCAAGCTCTCAGGCCTCGCGATGCCGCTGGGATCAATGCAGCCCGAGGCCCTCCGTCCGTGGCTGGAACATGCGATCGACGCCTTCGGTGCCGAGCGCTGCATGTTCGCCAGCAACTTCCCGGTCGATTCGGCCGCGGGAAGCTTCGACGACCTGTACACCGCGTTCGACACGGTCACCAGTGGCCTCGACGACGCTTCACGGGAGATGCTGTTCGCCGGCACCGCGGAGCGGGTCTACCGGCTCTGACCCAGGGGCCGCCGCGGCCCGAGCTCAGCTCAATAGGCGATGTTGTTCTCGAAGTACCGCCGAGGGTTGTCGACGAGCATCGTGGTGATCTGTTCCTCGGTCACACCGCGCTCCCGGACGTAGGGCAGAACCTCGTCGTGGATGTGCAGATAGGACCACGACGGCATGAGGCTGAACAGCCGAGGATCGACCATGTCCAGATAGCAAGACACGTCGTGCGAGAGGACCATGCGGTCGGCGTAGCCGCGGCGGCACATCTCGACCAAGGTGTCCGCGCGCACCTCGAAGGTGGTCTCGATGTTCAGCCCGAAGCGGTCCATGCCCAGGATGAAGCCGTGATCGGCCAGCGCGCTCAGGTGGTCCACGTCGGCGCTGTCGCCCGAATGGCCCAGCACGACCCGGGTCGGGTCGACACCTTCCTCGTCGCACATCAGCTTCTTGACTTCCAGCCCGGCCTGGGTGCCCGGATGCGTGTGCACTGTGATGGGCGCGCCCGTCTGTCGGTGGGTCCTGGCCACCGCACGCATTATCCGGGCCACCCCGTCCGTGAGCCCCTTGCTGTCGATCGCACATTTCAGGAACGCGGCCTTGACGCCGGTGTCGCTGATGCCTTCGGTGATGTCGCTGGCGAACATCGTGATCATCGGATCCGGGTCCTCCCAGCCGAGTGCGGCGTACACCACGGGGTCGCGGTAGTAGAAGAACCACGGCACCTGGTCGTAGGTGTAACAACCGGTCGCCGGGATGATGTTCAGCTCGGGCACCTGCTCCGCGACGCGCTGGATGCGGGGTATGTAGCGGCCCAGACCGAGCACGGTGGGGTCGACGATGGTTCGAATGCCCTGAGCGGCCAGCGCCTTGAGTTTCCCCACGGCATCCGCCAACCGCTCTTCCTCGCTCCCCCACTCGGAAGGGAAGTTCTGTTGCACGTCCGCGTCGAGGATGAACACGTGCTCGTGCATGTAGGTCGGCCCGAGATCGGTTGAATCGATCGGGCCTCGAATCGTCTGGACGGTTGTCACTCCCACTCCTTGTCACCGAGTTGTCACGACCTTATTGGTCCGGCCGCGCACGCGCCCGGGGTGGCGGGTACGGTGACCACTCGTGGCAGCGGGGCGACGGTTCGGGCGGAGGGCGCTGCTCGGTGGCGCGGCGATGGCGGGCGCAGCTGCGGGCCTGGGCCCGCCCGGCTGGGGCGGGGCCGTCGAACGTCGTCTCGGCACCGCACTGCGACTGCCGGACAGCCTTCCCCACCCCCACGCCCCGCCCGGAACCGACATGCTTCCCGACGTCGAACACGTGGTCATCCTGATGATGGAGAACCACTCCTTCGACGATCACTTCGGTCGTCTCGGCCGCGGCGACGGGCTCACGGTTGCCGCTGACGGGACCCCTCTCAACTACAACCCCGCGGCGGACGGTGGGTACGTCTTGTCCTTTCCGATGCCGAACACGGCCGTGCCGGTCGACTCGAAGATCGGCCAGGACTGGAACGCGTCCCACTTGTGCTGGGACCACGGCACCAACATGGGGTTTGCCCGCACGTGTGGTCCGGCGTCCATGGGACATTTCACTGCGAGCCAGCTCCCGTTCTATTACTCGCTGGCGTCGCATTTTCCGATCGGCGACCGCTATTTCTCGTCGGTCATGGGTCAGACATACCCGAACCGCCGCTTCCTGATTGCCGCCACCGCGCTCGGCAACGTGGCGACAGACGGGAGCGGCATCTCGTCCAAGGACGCGCCCAACGGGACGATCTTCGACCGCCTCGACTCGTACAAGATCAGTTGGAAGGATTACTACCCCGACCTGCCAACGTGTGCGCTGTTCCTCCCCGAGTACAGCAACAACCAGCACGACGGGAAGCTGGCGCCGATCAACGACTTCCTCTCGGATGCGGCGGCCGGGACCTTGCCCCAGTTCTCTCTCGTCGACCCGTACACCGACCACTCCGAGGAAAACGGTGACATCTCCATCGGTGAGGCGTATGCCGCACGCATCATCAATGCGGTGCTGCACTCGCCCAACTGGCCTCACACCGTGATGTTCCTCGTCTATGACGAGCACGGCGGCTGGTACGACCACGTGCCTCCGCAGCCTGTCGTCCGGCCGGACAACGTCCCGCCGGAAATCACGGTCCCGCCCGATCAGCCCGGTGCGTACGACTACACCGGGTTCCGCGTGCCGTGTGTCGCGATCTCACCGTTCGCCCGGCGAGGCTTCGTGTCGCATGTCGTGCACGAGCACACGAGTCTCTTGAAGTTCGTCGAGACGAAGTGGAATCTGCCGGCGATGACCTATCGGGACGCCAACGCAGGAGCAATGCTCGAGTTCTTCGAGTTCTCGGGGCGGCCGCCCTTCGAGCATCCACCCACACTCGCCGCGCCGCTCAACCCCTTCGTTGGGCCGCTGCCGGCCAGCTCGGGTTCGCCCGGGTTCCATCCGATCGCCACGCCAGTCGAGGCGGCCAGTCTGCCGCCCGCCAGGTACTTGGTGCAGCACCCACCCCGCCGGTAGGGGTTCGGAGGAATGGGGCGGCCTTGACCCCTCAAATATTCACGTCGTAGTCTGACACGAACTCTTTCTGCGCCGGCTGCCCTGGGAGGCATCGTGAGCGACGACGTCTACTACGACATGTACAGCGTTGAGATCAACGCAGACCCGTACCCCGTTTACCGACGGCTGCGCGAAGAAGCGCCGCTCTATTACAACGAAACCCACGACTTCTGGGCGGTCAGCCGGTACGAAGACGTCGAGAAGGGGCTGCTCGACGCGCAGACGTACATCTCGGGCAAGGGCGCCATCCTCGAGGTCATCAAAGCGGACATCGACATTCCGCCAGGCGTGATCATCTTCGAGGATCCACCGACCCACACCATTCATCGCCGGCTCCTCTCTCGTGCATTCACACCTCGGCGCGTCGCCGAGCTCGAGCCGAAGATCCGTGAGTTCTGCGCGCACAGCCTCGACCCTCTCGTGGGCTCCGGCGGGTTCGACTTCATCGCCGACTTCGGCGCGCAGATGCCGATGCGCGTCATCAGCATGCTGCTCGGCATCCCCGAAAGCGACCAGGAAGCCGTGCGCGACCACGTCGACAACAACCTCCGCACCGAAGAGGGCAAGCCGATGGAGGTCACGGGCACCATCGTGACCGGCGAGATGTTCGCTGAGTACATCGACTGGCGCGCCGACCACCCCTCTGACGACATCATGACGGAGTTGCTCAACGTCGAGTTCACCGACGAGAGCGGCACGGTGCGGCGGCTGAGCCGGGGCGAGCTCCTGACGTATCTCGAAGTCCTAGCGGGAGCGGGGAACGAGACCACGACCCGGTTGATCGGGTGGACCGCCAAGGTGCTGGCCGAGCACCCCGACCAGCGGGCCGACCTGGCCAAGGACCCGTCGCTGGTCCCCGACGCGATTGAGGAGGTCCTCCGTTTCGAATCGCCGGCGCCCCACGTCGGGCGTTGCGTGGCGAAGGAGGACCTCGTCGTGCGGGACACCAAGATCCCCGCCGGGAGCGTGATGCTGTTCCTGTTGGGGTCGGCCAACCGCGACGACCGGCGCTTCCCCGACGGAGACAACTTCGACATTCATCGGGACGTCACGCGGCACCTGACGTTCGGCAACGGGATCCACCTCTGCATGGGCTCTGCGTTGGCCCGCATGGAGGGCCGCATTGCATTGGAAGAACTGCTGGTGCGCATTCCCGAGTGGGACATCGACTACGACAAGGCCAAACTGTCCCCCACCTCGACGGTGCGGGGGTGGGAGACACTCCCGGCCGTCATCGGGTAGCTGCGCCGGGTCTGGTCCTGACGATGGCACCGAAGACATCGACGCCACGCCGCTACGAAAGCCCGGTTCGGCGGCAGCAGGCCCTCGAGACGCGCGAGCGGATCATCGAGGCGGGATGCAAACTGCTCCGGCGCTCCAGCATCCGTGATTGGCGTGCTCTGACCATCCGTGGGGTCGCGGAACAGGCGGGGGTGAACGAACGCACCGTCTATCGCTACTTCGGGAACGAACGGGGCCTCCGGGACGCGGTCATGAACCGGTTGGAGCAGAAGGCGGGCATCGAGCTGGAGGGTATGCAGCTCGAGGACGTCGCTGGCTTCGCCGCTCGGATCTTCAGCCACGTGTCGGCATACCCGGGGCGGCCGAAGCCCCCGCTTGATCCGACGCTCAGCGACGCGAACGTCCGCCAGAAGAACGCGTTGTTGGCGGCGCTGGCCGAGCGAACTTCAGACTGGACTGCTTCCGAGCGGACTTCTGCCGCCGCTCTGCTCGACGTCTTCTGGAACGTCGCCACCTACGAGCGCCTCGTCACGGAGTGGGCGATGGACCGTGACCAGGCGATCGAGACGGTGAGCTGGGCGATCGGGCTCGTCGAGGACGCCATCCGACAGGGACGGCGACCGGGAGGTTGATGGCGCTGGGTCCATCCGGGTTCGGTTTTCGGTTGGTTCTTACGCGACCTCGGTACGGCGGCCCTTGCGCCGGCTGCGCCCGCCGCTCGGCGCCGACCGTGCGGAAAGGTCGTCGATGACCTCATCGGAGCGCTCGACGTCGAACTCGTTGCCGCTCGCCCGCAACTGCGCGAGCAGCTGGATGAGCTGACTGCGCTGACGCTCGGTAAGCCCGATCTGTTCGTAGACGGTCGAGTTCAGATCGTCAGTGGCGCCCATGGCCACCCTCCGGCCCCGCGCCGTGATCTCGGCGAGCGTGGTGCGGGCGTCCGACGGGTGCGGTACGCGACGGACGAGCTTCTCGTCCTCCAGCCGGTCGATGATGTTTGTCAAAGTGGCCGGCGGGATGCGCAACGTCTTGCTGATCCAGCTGAGGGTCCGGGCGGAATCGGGGTCGGTCGCAAGCCAGGTGAGGACCTCGTAGCGGGCGAAGGAGAGGTCGTGCCTACGCATGACGTGCTGAATCTGGTCGCTGAGGAGCTGGTAGGAGCGGAGGATGCCGGTGAACACGGCCATTCCCGACGCGGCCTCGGGATCCCAGCGCTGCAGCCAGACCCGACGGGAAGCTTCGACGACGTCGAAGGGGGCGGCCTCGAAGCCCATCCGGGAAGAATACGGCGAGCGGGCCACGCTCTCAGGTCCCCGAGACGAGCGACTCGCCGATGACGCCTTCGGCTTCCAGCGCTTCGATGTCCTCGCCGGTGAGGCCGAGCTGGAGGAGGAGCTCGCGGTTGTGCTCCCCGAGGAGCGGCGCGTGGCGGGTGTGCCACCGCTCCGGGCCGTGCTCGAACCTGATGGGGAGCGTGCTGTAGCGAGAGTTGCCGATCACCGGGTGCTTCACTTCCTCGAAGAAGCGGCGGTCCTGGAACGGCGGCAGGTCCGGCTGATGGTGCGGTTGGGTGACGGTGCCGACCGGCACGCCGGCGTCCGCGAGCCGTTTCACCACCTCGTCTGCCTGCTTGTTCCGACACCACTCGCCCAGGCGGGCGTCGATCCCGTCCTGGGCGCGCAGCCGCCCTGCCGTGGTTTCCAGCTCGGCGTCGGCGGCCCACGCGGGTTCGCCCAGCGCCGCGCGGAGCAGGCGCCATTGTTCGTCGGTGGCGACCGCAATGGCGACCCATGCATCGTCCCGGGCGCTCTCGTCGGGCTTGGCGACCCGATAGAGGTTCTGCGGCACTGCGGTGGGCCCTCGATTGCCTTGGCGTTCGAGGAGCGCGCCGTACGCCGAGTGCTCGATCACCTGTTCCGCGGCGACGTTCAGTGCAGCGTCGACCATCGACGCTTCCACCAAGCCGCCCTCGCCCGTACGGCGGCGGTGCTGGAGCGCGAGGAGAAGGCCGAAGAGCGCGTGCAGGCCGGCGTTGGGGTCGCCGACCGTGTACGGCTCGAACGGGAGCAGATCCGGGTGGCCCGTCAGCCAGGTGAGCCCCGACGCGTCCTCAATGACGAAGGCGAACGCCGCCTGGTCGCGCCAGGGACCATCGAGCCCGAACCCCGGCATCCGGACCATGACCAGATCCGGACGTTCGCTCCGCAACGTCTCGTAGTCGACGCCGAGCTGGTCGAGCACCCGCGGGGTGTAGTTCTCGATGACGACGTCGCACGTCTTGACGAACTCCCGGAGGACTTCGTTGCCCCGAGGGTTGCGGAGGTCGAGGGTCAGGCTCTTCTTGTTGGTGTTGAGCGCGGCGAAAATCGGTCCGCGTTCCCAGTACCGCTCTTCGCTCTGGGGCACGCCGCCGACCAACCGGACGCCGTCCGGCCTGTTCGCAGACTCCAGATGGATCACCTCCGCCCCAAGGAGTGCCAGCACGTGGCCCGCCAGGGGTCCCGCCCAGAAGGCGGTCATGTCCAACACCCGCAGGCCCTCGAAGGGAAGGGCGCCGGAGCGTTGGGGCCTTGGCCACTTGGATCGGTCCTTGCGCCGCTGCAGGGCCGCTTCGATGGAGTGCTCGCCGAGTCGGGGGGCGGGCTCCGCGGGACGCAGGCGGGCTGCGCCGAGCCGGTAGGGCGGACGCGGGTTCGCCGCACCGTCCTTCGGGTTCGGGACGAAGGTCCCGCGGCTGCGGAAGTGCTCGAAGGTCGTGGCGTTCGCACCGTTGACGACCGGTGCGTTGGGGATGCGGAAGGCGGAAGTCAGGTCGAGCACTTCGTTAACCGTGTGCCCGCCGATCCACTCGTCGATCGTGGACGCCAGGGCGGTGCGATCGAGGAAGAGCTTTGGGTCCTCGGTCCATTCGGGATGGTGCACCATGGCGCAGAAGTCGAGCCACTGTTGCCCGGTTCCGACTCCGAGCCCGACCAGCCCGTCGCTCGCGGCACCCACGCCCGGGGTGGGGACGAAGCGCTTCTTCCGCATCGGCCGCCCCATCTGGTCGTTGAACGTGACCGGGTAGTAGGTGAGGCACGACGCGAGCGCCTCGAGCATGGAGACGTCGACAAGGTCGCCGCCCGGGTCGCCCCGCCAGCCGGCGGCGAGCGTCCCGATCGCGGCGAAAAGCCCTGCGAGCCACTCCCCGATCTGACCGCCGACGTACACGGGCTCGCGGTCGGGTCTCCCCCGCGCGAGCCCGACGGTCCCCCCGGACCAGGCCTGGAGGGTGAACTCCGTAGCCGCCCTGTGGCACCACTCTCCTTCGAGGCCGAAGGGTGTGATCGTCGTGACCGTCAGATCGGGATGGTCGTGGCGAATCTGCCGCGGTGCGAAGGCAGGGTGTGCAGCAACAGGTGAGCCGAGCGACCAGACGACGGCGTCGGCGGACCCGAGCAGAGCCTGGAGCGAGGCGAGTTGGTCGTCGTCATTTTGGTCAACGACAACGCTCTCCTTCGACGCGTGCATGTAGTTGAACAGCGCCGCGTCGTCTCCGGCCTCGATGGTGGCTCCCGACGCCGACCAGCGCCGCAAGGGATCACCGCCGGGCGACTCGACTTTGATCACCTCGGCGCCGCCGTCGGCGAGCAACTTGGTGCAGTAAGCGCCTGCGATCCAGGTGGAGAGATCGACCACCCGCAGGCCGCTCAGCGGCGCCCGCGAAGAACCGTTCTCCGAGTTCGGCGTGCTCGCGAGGGGCGACGCCACCGGTCAGTCGTCGTCGCGGAGTTGGCGCCCGGAACGACTGAGCCGCCATTCCGGAGGGTACGCATTGTCGTTGTTCTTCACTTCGACATTGAGCCCCGCGTCCATTGTCTCCATGCTGAGGTTTGCTCGCTTGCCGTCCACGTCGTTGCGAGCTGTCCCGCCCATCGACTCGAGCCAAGCACTGAGCATGCTGCCCATGTATTCGCCCTGCTGTTGTTTGTAGATCTCGAAGAATGTCTTCTGGAGGAAAACCGTGTCGGTCGGTCGCGTCCTTGCACAGGCCCGGGCATATTTGTCGACTTCTGCCTCGAGCTCCTCCCGGGACACCACACTGTTCACGAAATTGCACTCGTACATTTCCTTGGCCGTGAAGGGTCGACCGGTGAAAACCATCTCTTGGAATTTGCGCAGGCCCATCATGGTCGCCCATTGCCACATGCGAGGGGCCCAACCGACGTAGCGGAAGGCGGGGTGTCCGAAGAGGGCGTCGTCGGACGAGATGACGATGTCGGCGTCGCCTGCTTGGTAGAAGTGCCAGCCGTAGCAGTAGCCCTTCACCTCCAGGATGCTGATCTTCTTGAAGTCCTGCAGGCTGCGACAGCCCGAGCGCACGTTGCCGTACCAGTGCAAGAGCGAGGCCCCGGCCCGATAGGAACGCTGCGGCGGCAGTGTGATGTCGTCCTCCTCATCGAGGCCTAGCTCCTCGTAGAGAACCCTGCCTTCGGCCTGCTTGTACATCACCTCGTCGAGGTCGGCACCAGTACCCAAGTGGTCCCCTATGCCGCGGATGACCAGCACCTTGACGTCATCGTCGATGCTGGCCTTGAAAATGAGATCGGCGTAGCGCTTGCGGGCGCCAATGGTCGGGATGTTGTGCTGTTCGGGCCGATTGAAGGTGATCGTCGCGATCTTGGTACTCGGATCCTTCTCGTAGAGGACGATCTGCTCGGGGGGCGGGAATTCCTGGTCGGGCATGTCAGTGAGCTCCTTGTCCTGATGTGGCTGGTGACGGAGTGAGTGCAGGTTTCGGTGCGTCGAGTTTCAAGCTTCGATTCTCAAGAACCGCTTGACGTTGCCGCTGGCGATTGCGGCAGTGGCATCGGCACCCACAGCGTCCACGACGGAGGCCAACGACTCGTTGCTGTAGCCATACGTGCTCTCGTTGTGGGGAAAGTCGGTGGACCACATCACACGGTCTACGCCGATGCGAGCCAAGAGCGCGAGTCCGAGCGGGTCGACCATGAACGATGCACACATGTGGTTGTCCCAGTAATAGGTCGGCTCGTGCTTGATCTGGAGATCGGCGAGGTGCTTGAACGAGGCCGCGATGTGCTCGGCGTCCTGCAAGGCGGACGGGACCCAGTTGATGCCTCCCTCGAAGTAGCCGACCTTGAGGCCGGGGTGACGGTCGAGGATGCCGCCGAAGATGTACTTCCCGAAGGTGTCGCGGAAGGGTGCCACGGACTGGAGCATCCCGATGCTGATCGCGTTGAAGGCGATGGGCGTCGCCGGGGGGTTCTCCCCGATGTGGTGGGAGACCGGAATCCCGGCCTCCTCGATCGCGTCCCACACCCCGTCCATCGTGGGGCTCGCGTAGTCGATCGGCTTACCGTCGAGATCCTTGCCCGGCATAAGGGGCATCAGGAACGTCTTCAGCCCGAGCGACTTCAGCTCGCTGACCGTCCGGCGTGCCCCTTCAGCGTCCCACCAGTTGATCAGGCCGACGCCGTATATGCGGTGGCCGGAGCGCTCCTGGACCTCTGCGATGTACTCGTTGTAGACCCTGAAGCAGGCTTCGCGCATCTCCCGGTCCGGCCATCCGAACAGGGCAAGCACGGAGTTCGGGAAAGCGAGCTCCTGGTCGACGCCCTCCGAATCGAGAGCGGCCAGACGGGCGTCTACATCACCTGCGTGTGACCCGGGCACGGGGTCGTACTGGGTGACCACCCGGATGAACTCGGGCACGAGGATGGACTTGCCGTCGACACCGACGGACCAACCACCTTCGACGTTGATGATCCGCGGCGCCCGTTCCTTCATGCTCTCGGGCAGACGGTCGTAGAAGATGTCCTCCGATAGCGAGATGTGGTCGTCGGCCGAGAACACCTCGGTCCCGGCCGGCAGGCCGAGGTCGGCGGGCGGCCTCGGATGGCGGTCCTTCGGGGCGCCCAGGCCCTCAGCCGGATAGCTCAACGTGCTCGAAATCCCGCTCATCGGCCCCCAACTTTGCGCTCGAAACGGTCGAGGGCAGATTACTTCGGATCCGTAGCAATCGTCAACGGGCCCTGCTAGCTTCCTTTGGCGCTGCGGTAGAAACTCTGGGGAGGTCGGAGAGGTCGTGACATGACGACGTGGGACTCCACCGTCGACTTTGTGATCGTCGGGTCGGGTGGCGGTGGCATGGTTGCGGCTCTCACCGCAGCCGATGCAGGGGCGAGCGCGTTGGTGCTGGAGAAGCAGGCGGTGATCGGCGGCTCCACCTGTATGTCCGGTGGCATCGTCTGGGTGCCGAACAACCCGGTGATGCTGGCCGAAGGGGTGCCCGACTCCTACGAAGACGCCATGGCTCATTTCGAGGCGGTGGTGGGCGACGTCGGCCCGTGCTCGTCGTTCGAACGGCGGGACGCCTTCTTGACGTCCGGTCCCGAGATGGTTGCCTTTCTCCAGAGGAGCGGCCTTCGTTTCGTGTATTGCCGCGGCTACAGCGACTACTACTCAAGTGCGAAAGGCGGCGTGGACCCCGGACGCGGGATCGAACCTCTGCCATGGGACGGCCACGCGCTCGGTCCATGGCTCGAGAAGCTGCAGCCTGGCCTCGCAAAGAGCCTCGGCCTCGCCGTGATGACAAACGAGGCGCGCTCGCTCTCGAATTTCAACCGCAGCATCGGCGCCTTTACCATCTCGGCGCGGGTCGTGATGCGGACCTACGCGGCCCAACTCCGTCGCCAGGCTTTACTCACCAACGGGGCGTCTCTCATCGGACAGATGCTCAAGGTGGCACTCGACCGGGAGATCCCGGTCTGGACCGAGGCGCCGCTCGAGGAGTTGATCGTGGAGGACGGCCGGGTGGTGGGGGTGCGTACTCTGCGTGAGGGGTCCGGCGTGTCGATCCGCGCGCGCCAGGGGGTGCTTCTCGCCTCGGGTGGCTTCGCTCACAATCGCGACATGCGTCAGCGCTACGGGGGCGACCAGCCGAACAACGCTCGGTGGTCGATCTCGAATCCCGGCGACACCGGCGAGGTGCTGGAGGAGGCAATGCGGATCGGCGCAAAGACCGACCTGATGGACGAGGCCTGGTGGCTGCCTTCACCACGGACCGGTCGCTTCGGGCAGTCGACTCTCGACCAGGCGCGCCAGCGACCGCGCACGATCTACGTGGATGCCGCCGGGCGGCGCTTCGTAAACGAGTCGAACTCGTATATGGAAGTGGGCAAGGCGATGTACGCGCGGGACAAGACGAGCCGGGCGGTCCCATGCTGGCTCATCTTCGACGACCGCTACCGCAAGCGTTACGCCCACCAGCGCTCCCGACCCGGTCGATTCCCCCGCAAGTTGTTCGAGAGCGGGATGCTGAAACAGGCGTGGACACTGGAAGACCTCGCCCGGTTGTGCGCCATCGACCCCGCCGGCCTGTCGGAGACGGTCGAGCTCTTCAACGAGAACGCTCGCAACGGCGTCGATCCCGAGTACAGACGGGGAGAATCGGCCTACAACCGTGCGCTCGGCGACCCCAACCACCGTGTGCACCCCTGCCTCGGACCGATCGACGAGCCGCCCTACTACGCGGTCGAGGTCGTTCCGGGTGACATCGGGACCTGCGGGGGCGTCCTCACGGACGAGCACGCACGGGTGATCGGCCCGGACGACCGGCCGATTGCTGGGCTCTACGCGACCGGGAACGGCACGGCGACGGTCATGGGCCGCCACTATCTCGGGCCCGGTGCGAGCATCGCCAACACGATGGTCTTCGGCTATGTCGCTGCTCGCCACGCCACCCGACGGGGCGGCACCGAGGGTCGTATGTCTTCGGAAACGGACGAGGTTGAGCGATGAGTGAGTTCGAGGACGTCAATTTCTTCACCAACCGGGCCGTCCAGGACGACCCCTACGAATACTTCGATTGGGTCCGTGCCCAGTCACCGGTGTGGCGGGAGCCCAAGTACGGGATGTACATCATCACCGGGCACCCCGAAGCGATGGGCGTCTACAACGATCCCGCGTCCTTCCCGCCGAACGACGCGCCTTCGGGGACCTACTCGTCGTGCAACTGTGTGAGCGGCAGTTTCCAGAAGTTCTCGGCGCCCTTCGAGGGTGACGACGTGAGTGCCATCATCGTCAAATGCCGTGACGAGCTGCCCTTCAGCGACCAGCTCCCGGCGTTCGATCCACCGAACCACACCGCGCACCGTCACCTCCTTATGCGCCTCATCACGCCGAAGCGCCTCAAGGAGAACGAGGACTTCATGTGGCAGTTCGCCGACCACCTGATCGACAACTTTCTCGACGAGGGTGCGTGCGAGATGGTCCGGTCGTACGCGGAGCCCTTCACCCTCACGGTCATCGCCGACCTCGAGGGCGTGCCCGAGTCCGACCACTCCCTCTTCCGTGAGCGGTTGTCGACGACCCATGAGGCGGTCGGGCACAAGCCGCTGGAGTTCCTCTACGAGCGCTTCACCGGTTACATCGAGGATCGTCGCCAGAACCCGCGGCACGACGTGTTGAGCGGACTCGCCACCGCGACGTTCCCCGACGGCTCGACGCCGGAAGTGAAGGACGCGGCACTCATCGCGGCCAACCTCTTCGCCGGCGGGCAGGAGACCACCGTGCGGCTCCTCTCCTTCGCGCTGCGCATGCTGGGTGAGCGGCCCGACCTGCAGAAGCTGGTGCGCGACGACCGGGACCTGATCCCGAACTTCATAGAGGAGACGCTCCGTCTCGAGAGCCCGCTCCGCACTCAGTTCCGGATGGCGCGGGTCCGGACCGAGCTCGGCGGGGTGGAGATTCCCGCGGGCAGCAGCCTGATGCTGGTGCCCGGTGCCTGCAATCGCGATCCCCGGATGTTCGAGAACCCGTACGAGTTCGACATCAACCGGCCCAACGCCCGGCAGCACATCGCCTTCGGATTCGGCATCCACACGTGCGCCGGAGCGCCGCTCGCCCGGGCCGAAGGCAAGGTGACGGTCAACCGGTTCCTCGACCGGACGTCCGAGATCAGGATCTCGGAGAAGGAGCACGGTCCCGCCGGCGCGCGGACCTACGAGTACCTCCCGACGTTCTTCCTCCGGGGGCTGCAGCGCCTCTATTTGGAGCTTGCACCGGCCGGCTGAGAGCGACCGGTTGGGCGACGGTCACTCGCCGGGTCCGTCGTCCGACCCTTCCGGGGGCTGCGCCGTCGACATGATGAGCTTCGTCTGCGCGTACGACGGGCCGGCGGTCGTGCCGCCGTCGATCGGCAGGATGACACCAGTCACCTGGGCCGCACGGTCGCTGGAGAGGAAGACCACGGCGTTGGCGACGTCCTCGGGTTGGGCCTGTCGCTCGAGCGGCTGCATGTAGCGGAGCACCGGCCCCATGTCGTAGGTCGTGATGCCGGTGCGGATGTGGGCGGGCGTCAGGCAGTTGACCCGGATGGCGTACGGCGCCAGGTCGATGGCCATGCACTTCGTGGCGTGAGCGATGGCCGCCTTCGAAGCCCGGTAGGCGATCATCCCGGCCCCGGCGTTGATGGCGGCGATGGACGCATTGTTGATGATGGAGCCGCCACCGTGGTCCTTCATGTAGCGGGCCGCACTCTGCGCACCGGCGATGACGCCGAACAGGTTCACGTTCATGATGCGCGAGAAGTCCTCGAGATCGTCGTGCAGGAACCGCGTCAGCGGGCTCCCGATGCCGGCGTTGTTGAACATGATGTCCAGGCCGCCGAACCGCTCCACGGCAAAATCGACCGCCGCCTGCACCTGGCCGCGATCGCTCACGTCGGTCTGCTTGAACGCTGCGGCGTCACCGATGCGGTCCGCCGTTTCCTTCCCCGCGTCGGCGTCGACATCCGCCACGACGACCTGTGCACCCTCCGCCGCCAGCGTTTCGCACGAGGCTCGGCCGATGCCGCCGGCGCCACCGGTCACGATCGCGACCTTTCCGACGAGCTCTTGCGTCTGCATGCCGTGACATTACGGTCCCGTAGCTTTGGTCGCCAGGGATCGGCGCGCGGCGGTCGGGATGCGATGCGCCCGACGTGTTGCAAGGAGAAGTCCGCGCCTGATGCGCGGGTGATTCAGGCCGCCCGGGCCAGTGTGCGCTCGGCCGCTGTCTGGCGCACCTTGCGCGCCACCGAAGGAACCGATTGCAGGATCTGACGAAAATCCGACCGCGAACCGACGTAGATCACGGCATCGGTGCTCGTAGTGACCGTGGCGTTACGACGGTCAGAGCCCGCGTCTGGGAGGAGCGCCATCTCGCCGACCAGGTCACCCCGTTCCAACGTCGCGATGGCCTGCCCACCCTGGCTGACCGTGGCATTGCCCTCGACCAGGACCATGAACTGGTCGCCCCGAGCGCCCTCCTTCACAAGCACCCGGCCGGCGGCCACGGAAAGCGGCGTCAGGTGACGCCGGATGACGGCGCGCTCTGCCCGGTTGGCCTCGGCGAACAGCTCGACATCCTCAAGATCGTCCCTGAACAGGCGCATGATCACTCCTTTGACTCATCGCCCCTTCCACGATCCACACTGGCCTCCTCGCAGGGTATCTGTCAATATGCTAGAAGCGATAGTTATTATCGCTTTTTCCGATCGGTGTGGCCGACCGGGGGCGCAGGCCGGTCAAAGAGCTCAGGAAATCCTGGAGAGGGGGACCTCCGCCAGGATGGATTCGAAAACTATGGCCCTGGTCAGCGACCCCAGCGCCAGACCGCCGAAGCGAACGTCATCCCGGCGCCGAAGCCGGACAGAAGCACGAGATCCCCCTCTTTCAGTCTGTCCCGCTCCGCGGCGTCGACGAGGGCGAGGGGGATGGAGGCAGAACTCGTGTTCCCCGTCCACTCGATGACCGACGCGATCTTTTCTTCAGGGACGCCGAGCCTTTCCGCGACTGCGTCCATGATGCGCTGGTTCGCCTGGTGAGGGACGAAGAGGGCGATCTCCGCCGCGTCGACGTGGGCGTGGTCGAGTGCGGCCTTGGCCGAATCGGCGGTCGCGCGGACGGCTTTGCGGAAGACCTCCTGCCCGCGCATCACCATGCCTGACCCGTGCTCCGCGTAGAGCAGCTCGGTCAAGGTGCCGTCGACTCCGAGGTTCCACCCGAGCAATGAGCCACGACCTTCGACCGGTTCGAGGACGACCGCACCTGCTCCGTCCCCGAACAAGAACGCGTTCGTGCGATCGTTCCAATTGGTCACCCGTGTCAGTGTCTCGGCGCCGATGAGGAGGACGGGACCGACGCCAGCCGATACGAGAGCGGCGGCGGTGATCAGCCCATAGGTAAACCCGGCACACGCCGCATTGAGATCCATCGCGCCCCCGCTGATCCCCATCGCACCGGCAACGGCAGAAGAGGTTGCGGGTATCGCCAGGTCGGGCGTGGTCGTGCAAACGATGAGTGCGCCAACGTCTTGCGGCGAGACGCCAGCGGCATCCAGCGCCCGGCCTCCGGATTCGACCGCCAAGGTCGCCGTCGTCCCAAGTTCTCGGACGTTGAATGCGGGGGCGCCCGTGACGAATGGACCCGTGGCGGCGTGGCGTGTCCGTATGCCCGAACGTTCAACGATCCAGTCGTCGGTCGTCTCGAAGATCGACTTGAGATCCTCGTTGGTGACGACCGTCGGTGGGACCGCTGCACCCCACCCAGTGATTGCGCAACCGCCAGTGCTCATGCCACCGGGATCCTCTCCAACCCCTTCCGACACAACCCATACATTCTGCCGGTGGTCGCACCATACGCCTGGCACGGACACAGTGGGAACTGACGACTAGGTAACTTTCTCCCGGTCGTTCAAGAGTCGACGGGCGTCGTGACAAAGGCCAGGTATTCGTGGATCGCCCGAACCGCGGCCGAACCCTCGCCGACTGCGGTGGCAACACGCTTTGCCGACCCAGAGCGCACATCGCCCACCGCAAACAGCCCGGGGCGGCTCGTTTCGAACGGAAGTGGGGCACGGTTGAGCGCGGTCCAGACCCCGTCCAACAACTCCGGGGCCAGGGATCGATCGGTCAGGACGAATCCGTGTTCGTCCAAGGCGGCACAGCCCGACAGCCAGCCGGACTGGGGGTCGGCGCCGATGAACGAGAAGAGGGCTGAGCAGGGCAGACCCGTGCGACCTCCAGGTCCTTCGATCTGGACCGAGCGCAGGACTTCCTCACCCTCGAGATCCACCACCTGACTTTCGGTGAGCACATCAATATGCGGATGATCTTCAAGCCGCCTGACGAGATAGCCGGACATGCTGGCGCCGAGTTGGGGCCCACGGATCACGACCGTGACCGAGCTCCCCTTGTCGGCCAGGAAGACTGCCGCCTGCCCGGCGGAGTTTCCACCGCCGACGACCACCACCGGGCTCCCGGCACACTGTCGCGCCTCGAGTTCTGTCGCGGCGTAGTAGACGCCCTTGGCGTCGAATTCGCGGATGCGTTCCACCCCGAGCCGGCGATAGTGCGCTCCGGTCGCGGCGATCACGGCTCTCCCGGCCACCTCGGTGCCGTCCGAGAGCTCGACGATGAGGTGGCCGGACTTTTCTTTCAGGCTCACCGCTTCGCACGGGGTGGTGAGCTGCGCGCCAAATTTCTCCGCCTGCACGAACCCACGCTGGGCGAGCTCACCACCCGAAATTCCGATGGGGAACCCGAAATAGTTTTCGATTCGTGAGCTGGTGCCTGCTTGACCACCCGGTGCCACCATGTCCACTCCAAGGGTTCGCAGGCCCTCCGACGCCCCGTACACGGCCGCAGCAAGACCAGCGGGGCCACCTCCGACGATGACAAGGTCGAAGCAACGCTCTGGGAGACGATCGAGGGTCAGCCCGAGGTGCTGTGCAAGCGATCCCGGCGTCGCGTTCCGTAGCACGGTGTCCGACGAAACGATCACTGGAAGGTCCGACAACTCGAGGCCGAACTGCTCGAGGACGTCCCGCACGTGGGGATCCTCGTCGGGATCGAGCCATTCGTAGGGAATCCGCGTGCGCGAGAGGAACTCGCGCAGCTGGAGCACGTCGGGTGAGAACCGCGACCCGATGACCCGCGTCGCCGAACCGGCTCCGGTCAGGAGCTCGTTCCGGCGTGCCATGAACGCCACCAGGATCTTGTCGCTGAGCTGCGGCTGAGTGGCGATGATGCGCCTGAACTCTTCGACCGGGATCTGCAAGACCTCGCTCGTCTCGGCCACCCGGGCCGACACGAAGACTCGCAGGCCGGTCAGAAGGTTCAGTTCACCGAGAAACCGCCCCGGTCCGTGCTGCACGATGACCCGCTCCTCGCCGTCGACCCCGACGACGATCTCCACCAGACCGGAGAGCACGACGTAGAAGTCGTAGTCGGCATCCCCGGCCCGGTAGAGGTACTCACCCGGACGAGCTACTCGGCGCGTGCCGTACGACTCCAATTGGGCGATCTCGACATCGTCGAGGTTGGGGGTCGCTAGGGGATCAATAATCGTCATGCGCTTCTGACTTCGTGCGAAGGCGTTGCGGACTGACTCTTGCTCAGACGTCGACGTTGAGTCTGACGTTCACCGGCGGCTCGGGGGCGAGGGCCTCTGCGTCGTCGTCGTGGATCAGCCGGCTGTGGCTGAGCGTGATCACGCCCCAGACCAGCGCGGCCAGTGCAAGCACTTCGACCACGATGTCGTCGGGCTGGAGCTGCAGGTGCTCGGAGAACAGGAACACCCCGAGAAGGCTCGCCACGAGGGGATCGACAATGGTGAAACCGGGCTGGGAGGCGGCGAGCGGACCGGCCTGGAGGGCATGCGCGGCGAGGAGCATCGACAGTGCTCCCACGCAGACGAGCACGTATGGGGTCCACGAGGACAGCGCCGAGCCGAGCGTCTTGTGCGTGCTCATCTCCTTGATGACGGCCGCGACAAATCCCCACGAGACACCCGTCGCGATCCCAATCGTCGCGGCCTTTCGTGCGGGCGACGGGTGCGAGCCCCTGCGCAGCGGTACGTACGCAGCCACCGTCACCAAGGCGGCGAGTCCGAGCGCCGAGATACCGGCAAGCCACCACAGGTTCGCCGGCGGGTGCACCCTTCCCCCCGAAGGTGCCGCCGTGAACAGAAACACCGAGAGCCCGGCAGCCATGGCGACGGCCGCCATCCAATCCGTCTTCAAGAGCCGCTTGCGGCCCATCAACGCCATGTAGCCGAACACGAAGAGCAGCTCTGTGGCGAAGATTGGTTGTACGAGCGCGAGACCGCCGAAGTGCAGGGCAACCACCTGGAATCCGAAGCCGAGGATCAGGCTGGCAACCCCAGCCAGCCAGATGGGCTGGCGGGCGAGGTACAGAAGCAGCTTCAGAGTGAATTTCTCGCCCGTCGGCGCCGTGGAGGCCCCGATGCGCTGGCAGACCGAGGAGGTGGCCGTGCAGAAGCTTGCAATCAGCGCCAAGACGACAGCGGTTGACATGGCCAGACCTCCTTTCTCCGCCCCGTATTCAACACATGTTATTGGTCGACCGCGTCGGCGGACGCCCCTGACCAGGACGTACAAGGGCTGCTTCCGGCTCGCGATCCTCGCCGGGCATCCGGGGCCCAAAAAGACGCATTCGCGACGGTGGTCGATATCGTGAGGCGTTGAGCTTTCGCGCTCGTGGAGTTCGTCCCGACAATGAAAGACGGCAGGGAGGCAGCAGGGTGACGGAAACGGCGATCGACCCCCAGAAGGAGCCCAGCGGCTCCGGTTGTGTCGAGTGCGACGCCGTCGGCGGCTGGTGGCTCCACCTGCGCCGCTGCACACAGTGTGGCCACATCGGGTGCTGCGACAACTCCCCGGCGCAGCACGCGAGCGCGCACGCCCGCCAGTCCGGCCACCCGATCATTGCGAGCTTCGAGCCGGGCGAGGACTGGTTCTACGACTATCGCAACGACGAGTTCGCTCCGGCGCAGCCGCTGGCTCCGCCGACCCACCATCCGCTCGATCAACCCGTACCCGGACCAAAGGGGCGCGTCCCCGGCGATTGGGAGTCGCACCTCCACCCCTGAACACTTGGGCGTCCGCGAGGCCGCCCGGATCGATGTGCACAGCGCCCGCAACCCCACTCTTAACGTGGATTCCGGTCTGGTGTGAGTGAGCAATCGGGGTGGCGTCGGAGACACCCGGAATCCCTTGCCACACCTGGTACGTAGGACTTATCTGTAAGAGGGAGCCCGGCGGCCTGGATCAAGGTCCAGGAACCGGCCTCTCAGAACCAAGGAGAAACCCCACATGAAGAGCACCCACCGTCCGGCCGCCACCTCCCACACGTGGCGAGGATGGCTCGTCCCCGCGGCACTCGCGGTCGGTGCCGTGTCAGCCGCTGCCCTGTCCGCCGGGACCGCCGGAGCTGCTAGTGGCAATCAGGTCACGGTGTCCGTGAAGACGATCGGGAACAACAAGGTACTCATTGCCAACGGGAAGCCGCTTTACGTCATTAAGACGCCCGCTGTCTCGTGCGGTTCCGGGTGTCTCAAGATTTGGCCCGCTCTGACGTTGCCGGCCGGCGTGAGCAGCGCGACGGCGGGCAACGGCGTGCAGGGTGCGAAACTCGGGGCGATCGCCGGTCCCAAGGGCCTCATGCAGGTGACTTACGGAGGCCAGCCGGTCTACTTGTTCTCTCTCGACAAGGTGCCGGGGAAGGTGAAGGGCAACATCACCGACAAGTGGGGCAAGTGGACCGACGTGGTGGTAGTCAAGGGGTCGTCCAGTTCGGGCAGCGGCTCCGGCGGCAACTCCGGTGGGGGCAGCGCGGGCTCCGGCGGCGCAGGGTTCTGATGCGCCGCGTTGACTGCGGCTCGCCAGTGCGTCGAGGCCCGTGGTAGTCGTCCCCGTCTGGACTTCTAGTTCAATCGAGGTCTGGGGCTGGCGGCGCCGGCTCGGTCGCCTACGGGCGGTCATCGCCGCGCGCGTCTACCTCCCGGCATGCCTCTGGGTCGCCGGAGCCGCCGTCCTCATCGGGTTCGGGTGGGCCACCAACTGGGGCGGCACCAGTTACGCGGGATCGGTCGGCGCCCTGCGCATCATCGTGCTCGGGCCGCTCACGCTCTGCATCATCGGCCCGATCCTGATTCTCGAGCGGGTGCGGCCGGCGCAACGCCGACCGCTCGTTGCGCGCGGACACCGCCAGGACGTCCTCTACACGCTGCTCAACGTCGCGCTCGTGGCGCCACTCGTGACCGCGCTGACGCTCTCGTTCGCCGAGCTGATCAATCGGGCGGCGCCGTGGCTGGTGCTGCCCCGGATGGGCATCGTGCCGCGCTGGATCGCGGTGGCACTGATCTTCGTCGCGATGGACGGGTGCAACTGGTTCGTCCACCTGGCCAACCATCGTGTGCGGATGCTGTGGCGCTTCCATGAACTCCACCATTCGCAAGAAGACCTGAACGCGCTGAGCGTCTTCCGCACCCACCCGTTCCTGCATGTGTCGTACGTGCTCGCACTCCTACCCGGGGTGATCCTCATCCGCAACGGCGTCGTGTCGGCGTTCCTGCTGGTCCTCTACGGTGGCTGGGTGGCCATGGTGCACTCGAACACCAACTTGACCTTCGGGCCGTTGGGGCGCGTCTTCGTGAGCCCGAACTATCACCGCATCCACCATCGGCTCGAAGGAGCCCAGGACGTCAACCTGGGCTTCGCTCTGACGATCTGGGACCAGCTCTTCCACCGGGCGGTCTTTCCGACAGCGGAGACGGTGCGCATCGACACGGGCATCCCCGGACGGCCGCTGGCCGTCGAACAGGAAGGGCCTCGTCCGCGGCACCTGGCGGTCTTGGCGGCGCAACTCGTCGGCCCCTTCCGCCCGATGAGCGAGCCCGTTGAACTTCCGACGATTCGGGACGCTTCGCCGGCCTCCAAGGCGTGATGGCGACGACCGCCACCCTCTCGACCCCTGCGACGCGCGCGCGCGAGCTGCTGCAGTGGGTGTTCAGCGTCCGGTCGTCGCCCCTTCCCGCGGACCTGGGGCTGCTGGCCGCCCGCGTCGGGTTGGCCTGGATCTTCATCTACTACGGCGGCGGCAAGCTCTTCGGTGCCTTCAACGGGCCCGGCATCCACGGGACCTCGCTCTACATGTCCAACGTCGCGCACCTGCACCCCGGGGGCTTCTTCGCCGTGTTGGGGGGCCTGGTCGAGTTCGGGAGCGGTGTCGCCATGGCCCTGGGCCTCTGCGCCCGCCTCGCCGGCCTCGCCCTCGTTGGGGACATGGTGATGGCGATGATCACGGTGACCTGGGCGACCGGCATCAACAATTCGACGAACCCTCCCGGCTACCAGCTCAATCTGGCCCTGGCCATCCTTGCCCTGGTTGTCGCACTGCTCGGGGCCGGCCGTTTCAGTCTCGATGCCGTGATCGGACACCAGCTCGCCGCTCGGCGCCCGCCCCCCGAAGGCAGCGGCGGGGACTGAAGTCGTGCCGGGTGTCGCGCGCGTCCAGCACGCGCTGCCGCCGCGCTCGCAGCAGATCGTCCGCGTCTCGGCCAACATCGTCGGCGCCGCGGGCGCGGCGTACTTCGCCTATGTGACGCTGTCGTCGTACCTTCATACCCATCGCCCGATCGGCGTGCTGTTCTTCACCCAGCAGGCGGTCGTCGTCGTGGCCTATCTCGTCCGTCGTCCGGCGAGCGCCGTGACCGTGCGCTTCGGCGACTGGCTGCTGGCGTTCGGCGGGACGTTCAGCCCCGTCCTCCTGCGCCCCGACGGTGCACACCCCCAATGGGGGTTCTCGACCGGCCTGGCCCTGCAACTCGTCGGCGTGCTCCTCGCCCTCTGGTCCTTGGCGACCCTCGGGCGGTCGTTCGGCTTTGCCGCGGCGGACCGCGGCCTGGTGAGCCGGGGCCCGTATGCGATCGTCCGCCATCCGGTGTACGCGGCCTATGTCCTGCTGCTCGCGGGCTACCTGTTCCAGAGCATCTCGCTGCGCAATGCGCTCGTCGCGCTGCTGGCCATCGGCTGCGACGTCGGGCGCATCCGCGCCGAGGAGCGAGTCCTGGCGCAGAACCCCGCGTACCCGGCCTACCGCCAGCGGGTCCGCTGGAGGATGCTGCCGGGCGTCTGGTGAGCGATACCTGAGCCGGCCGCTCAGAACCCCACGCCGCCGCCACCACCCGACGTCGTCGTCGTGGTCGGCGGGACCGTCGTTGTTGTCGTGGGCGGAGGCGGGGACGTGGTCGGCGGTGAGGTCGGTGGCGGCATCGTCGGCGCGGGGCTGGTCGGGCTCGCCGGGGCCGATGTTGGCCGCGTCGTCGCCGAGGTTGGCCGCGTCGTGGTCGAAGCGGACGGGCTCGTGCCCGGCGTGGACGTCGGGGGGACCGTGACGATCGTTCCCGAGCTCACCGCGCGGTCGAGTGTCCCGTTGGGATGGACGGTGAACCAATTGTTCGCAAACGCCTGTCCGCCCGCCTGAGACTGGGTGTGGTCACCAGCGAAGAAATAGAGCGCGTGTCCGTGAATGGCTGCCTGAAGCTGCCCGTTGGGCCGGTGGATCGTCCCGAGGCCAGACACACGACCCAGATGGTGCGCCTGCTTGTGGGAGACGATCAGTGGTTTCCAGATAGTGGTGCACGCACCGGTGCAGGTGGTGTGCCCCTTCGGATCGCTGGCCATTTCGTACAGCGGCCGGTGCGACGCCACGAGGACCGTGCCGAGCCCTGCGATCTTGGCCGTGCCGACGACCGATTGTGAACCTGAAGCTCCGGCAACGGTCGTCGCGCCGAGAGAACCCGCCAAGACGGCCGCTGGGACGAGACCGAGGGCGACGACGTGGCGGTTCGCAAGTCGGTGCCGGGACGGTTGGGTCCGGGCGGCATCGGTTCGTCTCATCAGAGAACTCCTCCCCTTCGACTGCGCTTGGGTCTGGAGTGATTACGGCCCAGGGCCGCAGATGGATGGGACTGGACCCTGTTGCCCGCTGCAACCCGTTTTGCACTGATGAGGCTGAGGTAGCCGAGCGACGCCCGGCTGGACGTTCACTCTGCGCTGGACGCGGGGACTACTTCTTCTTGCGGCTGGCCGATGCCTCGTTCAACGCCACCGCATTGAGGAACAGCGCCTTGAACGCCTTCTCGTCGAGCTTGTCTCCCTCGTGGAGATCGATTGCACGCCGGACGGCGCCTTCGGTGCCCGCCTTGAAGAGGCGGGCCGGATCCTTCAGAGAACCGCCTTTGGCAAAGGTCACCTTGACGTGCTCCTTGTACGTCTCACCCGTGCAGATCAGCCCGTCGTGGTACCAGGTCGGCACCCCTTCCGGGTTGGAGGCCTTGGCCCACTTCCGCTCCTCGACGACGTCCGGGTCGGCCTGCTCGATCAACTTGCGGATGCGAGAGATCATCGCGTCCCGCCAATCGATCTTGGTCATGTCGTGACCATAGCGACGTCACTCGCAACCTGAAGACCAGATGGTGGAGATACCGACGCCACCTTCACGAGGGTTCCTCGACTCGCCCGGTTTCGGCCCGAAGACTTGCCGCGCTTCGCAGCAGTTGTGCGGCCAGAAGCGCACCAACCCCTTCGCCCGATCGCAGCCGCAGGGAGAGCAACGGCTCGAGCCCCAGGTGCCGGTTCACGACGCTGTGCACCTGCTCGCGACTTTCCTGTCCGGCGACGAGATACGACGCGACCCCAGGTTCGAGGCCGACTGCCACGAGCGCGGCGGATGACGTGACGAGACCGTCCAGCACCACGAGTGCGCCGGCCTCCGCCGCGCCCAGCGTCACACCGCACAGGTAGGCGATCTCGGGGCCGCCGAGCGAAGCCAGGGCCACCATGGGTGCACCGAGATCTTCGTGCGCGCTGCTCGCTCGGGCCAACGCGGCGTCGACGAGCGCTCGCTTGCGAGCCAGAGTGCCGGTATCGCCGCCCGCGCCCAAGCCGACCGCGTCGTCCGCGTGCAGCTTGAGCTGCGCCGCCACGAGCGCCGCGGCCACGGTCGTGTTGCCGACGCCTACTTCGCCGAGGACGACGATCTGACTCGAGAGCCGGCTCCCGTGCTTTCGGCCCGCCCGGAGGAGCCTCTCCACGTCGGACAGCGACAACGCGTCACGCTCGACGAGGTCGCCCCGCGGATCGGCCGGCCGGCAGACCACTGCGCCGGGGATTGGTGCGCCGTCGACTCCGGCGTCGACGATGTCGAGGTGCGCACCGACGAGGCGGGCCGCGACGGCGCCCAAAGATTCGCCGGCCGCGGTGGCCGCGAGGACCTCGTGCGTCACGTCGTCGTCGTAGGTCGAGACGCGGTGGCGGGTCACCGGATGGGACGCGGCAGCGATGACGGCGGTCACCGGGCTCCCCGGTCCAAGGCCGACCGCCAACAGTCGGTCGACGGCCCGATCGAGGACCCCGAGCGAGCCGGGCGGCGTGAGGAGGACGTCGCCCTCGTCGCGCGCGCCCACGACGGCCGAGGGCGCCGGCGCACGCAGGTGCGAAATGGGGGCCGCCGGCTCGTGCTCCTCCTCGACGTCCCAGCGCTCGTAGTGCACGACGGAGGACAACGGCTGACGCGTCGACCAGCCGGCCCGCTGAAGCCCCGGCTCGGGCGGGCGCTCGTCCGGCCAGCCGAGGCACAACCACCCCATGGTCTCGACGCCCTCGGGTAGGCCGACCAGCGCCGCGAGCTCTTCGGGGCGAAACAGGGTCACCCACCCCACCCCGACCCCCTCGACCCGTGCCGCCAACCACAGGTTCTCGATCGCCGCGGCGCACGACCAGAGGTCGGCGTCGACATAGGTGGCCCGACCGATGACCGCCTCCGCCGCGGTGCGACGGTCGCAACACACGACGACGCCCAGCGCAGCGTCGCGGATGCCGTGCAGCTGCAGGTCGAGCATGTGGCGGGACGAGCGGTCGTCGAACCGGGCCGCCTGCCGGTGCCATTCGCGATCGGCCAGGAGTGCCGCCTGGTCGCGCGTCTCTCGATCCCGGACCAAGACGAAGCGCCAGGGCTGAGAGTGTCCGACGGATGGGGCGGCGTGCGCCGCACCGAGGATGCGTTCGAGCACCGCGGGCGGGACTTCGTCGGGTCGGAAGCGACGGATGTCTCGGCGTGCGCCAACGGCCGCGTAGAACGCGTCACGAGCTTCGGCGTCGAAGGCCCACCCCTGCGGCGCCTCGCTGCGTTCCTGTGCCGACGTGGTGTCGCCGACCAGCGGGATCGGACGCTGCCAGCTCATGCCGTGCGTCCCGCCGGGACGACTTGCAACTGAGTCGTGCGCCAGTCGCCTGCCGCCGACAGCGCTCGGTCGAGCCGCACAATGCCCTCCTCGTCGGGCACCGCGATCCTCGCCACGCCGGCCAGGCCGAAGCTGGCGCAGTCGCGCACGACGACGCCCTGGGGCGCGAGCGCGTCGCGGAGCCCGGGGGCGTCGACGAGCACCCAGTTGGCGTCGGAGGGCCGAGCACTGAGCCCGTGCGCCGCCAGCACGCCGCCCAGGCGATGGCGCAGGCTGACGATCCCGTCGCGCCACCCGGGCAGGTCGACCGCGGCGAGGAGCTCGGGCAAGGCCGCCGAGGCCAGGCTCCCGACCGACCACGCGGGCTGCCGGGAGCGACAGCGTTCGACGAGGCCGGGATCTGCCAACAGGTACCCGGCGCGGAGACCGGGGGCGGCGAGCAGCTTGGTGAGCGAGCCCACGACGGGCACACCGTCGCCCCGGGTCCATCGACCCGTGGCCAACGGGAAGAACGCCTCGTCCCAGACGTCGGCCGTCTCGTCGGCGCCGGCCAACAGCCCGCTCGGGCTATGTGGGTTCGAGCGCCACCGCGGGCCGCCGCCGCGGGGGTGGAGTGAGAACTCCGGCTCGTCGACGCGTCCGCCCACTTCGGCTGCCAGCAGCGCGATCGCCTCGGACCCTCCGTTGGTCAGCAGGAGCCGATCGGTCGAGACTCCCATCGCGTTCGCCAGGGCGGCGGTCGCCTCGGTGGTGTCGGGATAGGCACGCAGGGCGTCGAGGTGCCGCGCCACGACCGGCCTCGGGTCCGGCGCGAGCGGATTCAGCGATTGCGACAGGTCGAGAAGCTCTCCGGGTGCGAGGCCCAGCGCGCGGGCGACCGCCGGGCCGTCCCCCCCGTGCGGGCCGGCGGCGGGGATCGAGGGCCCGCTCACCGTTCCGCCCACCAGTGCACCAGGCCGAGCCCGACCAAGAGCGCGGCCAGGGCCGCGCTGACGTCGCGCGAGAGGCGGACCGCGGCGTCGATGTCGCCCGGCTGCGGCAACCGGCCCGTCCCGAGAACAGCACGCTCCTCGGTCCGCCCGCCGTAGCGGTTCCGTCCGCCCAGCCGGAGACCGAGCGCCGCGGCAAAGGCCGCCTCCGAGACGCCTGCGTTCGGCGAGGGGTGCGCCGGTGCCTGATCGCGCACCGCGCGCCAAATGGTCCCCGCGGCCCGCGGCCGGACGAGTCCGACCAGGAGGGCGGTGAGCCGCGCCGGCACCCAGGCCACGAGGTCGTCTAGCCGGGCGCTGGCCCACCCGTAGTTCGCGTAGCGAGGTGAGCGATGGCCAACCATCGAATCGAGTGTGTTGACGGCCCTGCAGCCGAGGGCACCCGGTGCGCCGGCCACCGCGGCCCACAGTGCCGGCGCGACGACGGCATCGACCGTGTTCTCAGCCACCGACTCGATCGTGGCACGAGCGACCTCGCCGGCGTCGAGGCCGCTCGGATCGCGGCCGACGAGGGCCGGCAGGAGCCCGCGGGCGCGGTCGAGGTCGTCGTCGTCGAGAGCACGGCCGACATCGGTGGCCGCCTTCGAGAGCGCCCGTCCCGCCACGGCCGAAGCGGTCGCGACCGTGGTCGAGCGCACGGCCGCACCGGCCGCGAGCCCGAGGGCGAGGCCGGCCGACGCGTGGACGAGTCCGGGTGCCCTTCGGTCACGGTGCAGGCGGTGCTCGAGCGAGGTCATGACGAGCCCGAACAGCACGACCGGATGGATGGCGCCCGGTGGTTCGGGCAGCAGTCGGTCCAACCCGATGCCGGCGGCCGCGCCCAGCGGACGCGTCACGCGCGGCGACCCTGGGCGCCTCCCGGACCTCATCGCGCCACCAACACCAGGAGGCCGACCGTCTCTCCGATGACCCCGGACGCGCCCAGCACGTCACCGGAGTAGCCGCCGAGCCGGCGCCGGGCGAACCAGACCACGGCCACGGCGGCGGCAATTTCGGCGGCGACGGCCACGATCCCGCGGGTGCCGGCGCCGAGCGCGGCGAGCCCGCCGGCCAGCGCCAGGCCATAGACGGCGACCCCGTAAACCCCCAGGACCGGGTGCGGCCCGGCCCGGTCCGCCTCGAACGCCGACGCGGTTCCGCCCTCGGGGTGCGCATACGGCTGCGAGCGCGCCACCGCCGCCATGAGCGTGCGCGAACCGCACCACAGCCCAGCGACGACGAGCACCTTGGCGGGGGTCGCCGCGAGCGTCGCGACGCGCAGGCCCAGCACGACGACCAGCGCCACCGCACCGAAGGCTCCGACGCGGGGGTCCGCCATGATCTCGAACCGACGCTCCCGCGTCACCGGCGGGATGAGGGCGTCGGCACTGTCCGCCAGGCCGTCGAGGTGCAGGCACCCTGTGAGCCCGGCGTCCACCGCGACGGCGACCAGCGCGGCGACCGCCGGAGGCCAGAGGCGGCCGGCCACCCACCACGCGCCGCCGACCAGGGCGCCCACCGCCGCGCCGACCACGGGGAACCATGACAGCGTGCGCGCGTTGGGCACGTCGGCCCGCCCGAGCACGGTGAGGAACGAAAGGGCGCGTCTCATGCGGGCGGCCCCGGCGGCGGGAGCTCGAGCGCCCTTCCCGCCACGACGACGAACGCCCGGTCCGCGACTGCGGAGACGGCGTGGTTGAGCGCGCCGAGCGCGTCGCGGAAAGAGCGGCCTTCCGCGCTGGAGGGGTGCACCGCGAGGCCAACCTCGTCCGACACCACCACGGTGTCGCCTTCGCGCTTCGCCAACACCTCGCACAGCGCGGCGGCACGCGCTTCGAGCAATCCGGCCCCGCCTCCGAAACGGGCGACCCATGGGCCCAACGAGTCGACCAACGCCGTGCCCTGCACGAGTGCCAGCGTGCCCGCCAGGTCGTCGGTCGCGTCAACCGTCGCCCATGACGCATCTCGGCGCCGGCGGTGTGCGTCCACGCGCGCCTGGAGCTCGGAGTCGCCGGAGGGATCCATGGTGGCGACGTAGGTCACCGGTGCGCCACCGCGCCCGGCCAGCGCTTCGGCGACGGCCGACTTGCCCGAGCGCGCACCGCCCAGGACCAGCGTGATCACGCCCGGGCCTTCATGCCGGCAACAAGCGCGCCGTGGACCGCACGGGCGAGCGGCGCCCCGTAGGTCGAACGCGGCCCACCGAACGGCTCGACCGGGTCCGACCACGGGCACAGCACGGTCACCGCGTCGGACGCGGTACCGGTCCCTTGAATGCCCCCTTCGGCCAAGGCCTGCGCCTTCGCCTCCGTCACCGTGCACAAGAGGTTGGCCAACGCGGCGTCGGAGTGGCAGACCGGGACGAACGCGACGACGTTGATGGTTCCCGGTTGCCGCGCCATGTCGCGCGCACGGGCGTCTTCCGGAGCAGCGGCCCACACCGGCAGGCTCAATCCCACAGTGGCTTCGACCCGCACCTCCGGTTCCTCGTCGCACCGCGAGACGTGGCGCACGTCGGCCGCCGTGAGCATCCCCACGCCCGAGCCCGCGAGGGCGAGCGCCCCGGCCACCTCGGCCACATGGGCCGCGGTGTCGCGCCGCGCGTAGCCCTTCGGCACCTGGATGTTGAGCACCCAGTCGCGCCGGCCGATGCCGCCACCCACCGGTGCGGTCGACGCCACCCGCATCGGCGCGCCGAGCCGCCACACCAGGCAGGCCGGCGCGGCCGCGTCGTCGCCGCTGAAGGCGCGGAGCTCGGAGGTGACGGCGGCGGTCAATACTCGATCCCCTTCATCGCCTGGACACCCTTTTCGTAGGCGTGTTTCACCAGGCGCATCTCGGTCACCGTGTCGGCGATCTCGACGAGCTCGGGAGGCGCATCCCGGCCCGTGACGACGACGTTCGTCTTCGGCGATCGCGCGGAGATGCCATCGACGACCTCAGCCGCCGGGACCCAGCCGTAGTTGATGACGTACGTGAGCTCGTCCAGGACAAGAAGGTCATAGTCGCCCGACGCGAGCTTCTCCCGGGCCACGCCCCACGCGTGGACGTTCTTCGCGGCGGACTCGTCGAGGTCGGTCGACTCCCAGGTGAACCCGTCGCCCAGGGTCCACCAGTCCACGCCGAGATGATCGGCCAACTTCTTCTCCCCCACCTTCCAGTCACCGCTCTTCATGAACTGGACGACCCCGACGCGCCAGCCGCGGGCCCAGCCCCGCGCCATCACGCCGAACGCCGCCGTCGACTTGCCCTTGCCGTCTCCGGTGTTGACGATCAGCACCGAGTCCACCCGCCGGCGTTCCTTCGGCTTCTCGTGCGCCGGCAACGGGACCCGCTGCTCTGGTGTTTCCGTGCTCACCGTGCCTCCTCTTTGCCGTCAGGCCGGCTCGTGGCGCTCGTTCGAGTCCGGCGTGGCGCGATGACGAGCTCGCCGTCGTCGGTGCGGATGATGCGCACCGGCGACCCGAAGGCCTTCTCGAGGATCGCCTCGTCGAGGACCTCCTCGGGGGTGCCGAGCGCGATGACCGTGCCGCCGCCGAGGAGGAGGAGCCGGTCGGCGAACTGTCCGGCCAACGTCAGGTCGTGCAGGACGCTCACCACGGTCAGTCCCCAGTCGTGGCGCAGCTCGTCGACGATCTCTAGGGCCTCGATCCGGTGCGACATGTCCAGCGCGCTCGTCGGCTCGTCCATGAGAAGGATGGGAGCCTCCTGGGCCAGGGCGCGGGCCATCACGACGCGCTGCCGTTCGCCGCCTGACAGGGTGGACAGGTGCCGGCGCGCGAGGTGCCGTAGCTCGAGACGATCGAGGAGCTTGTCGCAGTGCGCCAGGTCGTGGGCGGACTCGACGGCAAGATACGAGATGTGCGGCGTCCGGCCGAGGAGCACGTAGTCGAACACCGACATGTCGCCCGGCATCTCAGGCGACTGCGGCACGTACGACACGGCGTGGGCCCGCTCACGACGCCCCATCGGCGCCGCGTCACGGCCACCGAGGCGGATCGCACCCTGGTACTCGACGAGCCCGGCCACGGCTCGCAGCAAGGAGGTCTTGCCGGCTCCGTTCGCCCCGATGAGGGCGACCCACTCGCCGCGCGCGACCGACGCCGAGACCGCGTCCACCGCCGTCTGCTGCTCGAAGCGCACGGTGAGGGTGTCGAGCTCGACGATGGCGCCGTCACCAGCCCGCTGAAGGCGGCCACCGTGGCGCCGCTCGGCTAAGCGGATGATGGTCCCGAGCCGCGCCATCAGGACCCTCCCATGCCGACCCCGGCCCGCCGCGACACGAGCACCGCGAGGAAGAACGGGGCGCCGATGCACGCGGTGATCACACCGATGGGCACCTCGGTGGGCGACAGGACCGTGCGGGCGATGAGGTCGGCTCCGATCAGGAACCCGGCGCCGCCCACCATGGCGACCGGCACGATGATCCGATAGCTGCCGCCGGCGGTCAAGCGCACCGTATGGGCCACGATGATGCCGACAAAACCGATGAGCCCGCTCACGGAGACGGCGGCGGCGGTCCCGAGCGTGGCCGCGGCCACCACGATGAGCCGGGTGCGCGCGGGATGGATGCCGAGCGTCCCTGCTTCCTCCTCCCCGACACGCAGCACGTCGAGCATGCGCCGGTGTGCGAGGAGCACCACGGCCGACACGACCACGTACGGCAGGATCAACGTCACGTCCGACCACGATGCCACGGAGAAGCTGCCCAGGATCCAGTCGTAGATCTGCCGGATCTGCTCAGCGTCGCGCTGCTGCAGATACGTCTGGATCGCCGTGAGCAACGCCGCCACGGCGACGCCGGCCAGGACGATCGAGTAGCCCCAGGCCCGCTTCCCATTGGCGACACCGATCAGATAGGTCGCCGCCACCGCCAGCGCCCCGCCGACGAAGGCGAACACGGGAAGCAAGGAGCTCGAATCGCCGCCGTAGACGATCTCGATGGTGGCGCCGAGGCCCGCCCCGGCGGCCACACCGAGCAGGTACGGGTCCGCCAGCGGGTTGCGGAACAGGCCCTGATAGGCCGCCCCACCCGCAGCCAGCATCGCCCCGACGATGGCGGCCAGCACGACCCGCGGCGCTCGCAACTGCCAGACGATCGCCTGGTTCAACTGCGGGGTGTTGGTGTGGAAGTGCAGCAGCGGGACGTGAGCGAGCAGCGTGCCCAGCACCTGGGACGGCGGCACCGTCACCGGCCCGACGCAGAGCGCCACCGCGGCGATGACGATCATGAGGACGGCCGCGACCACCATCGGGACCCAGGTGTGGCGGACTCCCGGCCCGCGCAACCCAGGCGGGGGCAGCACCGGCACTTCAGCCGGGCGGGCGGGAGCCGTCGCCGTCACGAAGACACCTGATGCGCCTTCAGCTCGGCGGCCACCTGCGAGAGCAGAACGACGACGCGCGGCCCCCAACGCGACGCGACGTCGTCGTTGAGGCTGAGCACGCGGTTGTCCTTCACTGCCGACATCTTCGACCATCCGGGCCGCGCGGCGACGGTGGTGGAGGACTGTGCGCAGCAGAGGGTGTCAGCCAAGACGATGTAGTCGGGGTTCGACTTCAAGATGAACTCGCCGTTCAGCTGGGGATAGCCACCGGCCGCCGCGGCACCCTTGGCCGAGTCGGCGATGCTGTGCAACCCGAGCCGCCGGAACAGCCCGCCGATGAAAGTGTCCGACGTGGCCGAGTAATAGGTCTGGTCGAGCTCGTAGTAATAGGTCAACGCATGGGCGGGCTTGTGCACCGACGCCACGATGCGTGCGATCTGTCCCTTGATCTTGCTCACCTCGGCCTCCGCCGGAGTAACGTGCCCCGTCGCCTGCCCGAGCTCGTCGAACTGCGCGTACTCCTGGCCGAGGTTGGCCGCGGCGGGCTCACTCAGCACCGGGATACCGAGGGCCTCCACCTGGCGGTCGACGCTCGGGGCCTCTTCCGACATGATCACGAGGTCGGGCTTGTACTGCGCAATGGCCTCGACGTTGGGATCGTTGCCGCTCAGCTGGGTACGAGGCGCGTTCGACGGGTAGTCGGAGTACGAGTCGACGGCCTTGACCTGGCTCCCTGCGCCGATCGCATAGAGCATCTCCGTCGCCGTGGGCGACAGAGAAACGATGGCAGTCGGCCGGCTCGCGATCTTGACCTTCCCGTTGGCCGCATGCACCGTGGTCGGAAACGACGAGGTCGCCGCTCCGGCCGGGTCGGACCCGATCGGGCCCGCCGGGACGATGCTCGCCACGACCGGCGCGGTGAGCGAAGCCAAAAAAACGGCAATGGTTGCGGTGGCCCGCCTGATGTTCCTGAACATGATCATCCTCCATCGGTTACGGAGGACGAAGTGCGCCCGATCCGACTCCCGATGGGGGGCCGAACGAACCGCCCTTCCTCCGAGGACTGGTTGCGTCGACACAGGTCAGGCGTCTGGGCTCGCCCCCTTGTCGCAGGGAGCCTCACCATTGCGGGACAGCGCCGGAATTCGACCGGACTTCGCTGAGTCTGTGCCGCCCCGGCGTACGGCCGGAGCGCAGTCACCGTAGCGCACCGCGGGGTTGCGGGCCTCGGCCCGCTCTCAGCCCTCTCCCGTGCCTGCCCGGTGACGCCCGCCTGCTACTCGAACCCGGCGGACGAACGGCTCAGGAGGTGGCGACGCTACGCCACAAGTCGATGCCGCCATCGACGGCGGAGCGGTCGATAAGGGCGATCTCGTCGGAGGTGAACTCGAGATTGTCGAGGGCGCGCACGTTTTGCTCGAGCTGGGCGACGCTGCTGGCACCGATCAGCGCGGAGGTGACTCGGGAGTCACGCAAGGCCCACGCAATCGCCATCTGGGCCAGAGACTGGCCTCTGCCCAGGGCGATGTCATTGAGAGCTCGGATGCGGGCGAGGTTCTCGTCGTTCAGCATGTCGCGAGTGAGAGAACCGTCCCGAGAGGCCCTGGAACCTTCGGGAACACCATTGAGATACCGGTCCGTGAGGAGTCCCTGTGCCAACACGGAGAACGCGATGCATCCGACGCCTTCGGTCTCGAGGACATCGAGGAGTCGGTCTTCGATCCAGCGGTTCAGCATCGAGTACGACGGTTGGTGGATCAGCAGCGGTGTGCCGAGCTGGCGGAGGATGGTGACGGCCTCGGCCGTGCGCGTATCGGAATAGGAGGAGATGCCGACGTAGAGAGCCCTCCCGGAGGTGACGGCGGAGTGGAGGGCGCCGAGGGATTCCTCGAGGGGGGTTTGCGGATCGAAGTGGTGGTGATAGAAGACGTCGACGTAGTCGAGCCCGAGTCGCTGGAGACTTTGGTCGAGGCTTGCGAGCAGGTATTTCCGAGAGCCAAGGTCCCCGTACGGTCCCGGCCACATGTCCCAACCCGCTTTGGTGGAGATGAAGAGTTCGTCTCGGTGATTGTGGAAGTCGTCGCGGAGGATCCTCGCGAAGTTTGCTTCGGCGCTTCCATAGGGGGGCCCGTAGTTGTTGGCCAGGTCGAAGTGCGTGATGCCCATGTCGAAGGCCCGACGCGCGATTTCCCGCTGGGTCTCGAGAGGCCGGTCGTCACCGAAGTTCTGCCAGAATCCGAGCGCCACCGCAGGCAAGAGGACGCCACTACGGCCACAACGGCGGTAGGTCATGGACTGGTAGCGATCCTCGGCGGGAACGTAGCTGTTCACGTTCTGACTACTCCCTTCTTCTACTGGTCACGAGTCCGCTCCGGTCCCGGCGATCGATGGATGGCTGAATGTTCCGACACACGGAACGGCGGAACCAAACACAACTCACCGTCTATCTGCGGCAACGGGATCGGTCGCTGGCGGTGCCGCTTCGGTCGGTTCGCTCACGGCTCGCTTCGTTGGTCTTCGAGCGTCGAGACGACGACCGTGAGGTCGAGGTCACCGAGCCCACGATCGACAGCCGCTTGCCATTCCCCCGCCAGAGACGCGAGCGCGCGGAAGCGATTATCCGCGGCCGCTTCCAAGGCGAGATGCACATCCTTCAGCGCAAGGGACAGCGCGAACTGGACCGAGAAGTCGTCACGGCTAACACGTTCCAACTTGGCGGCTTGCCACGGGGACACCAGCGGACTGCCATCCAATGCATTGACGACGGTTTCGGTCTCGAGCCCGAGATGGCGGGCCAGCGCCACCGAGGTGTTGACCGCCTCGGCCTCGAGAGCGAGCCACGCATTCGCGACGAGCTTCAGTCGGGACCCGGCCCCGACGGGGCCCACCCATATCGTGCGTTGGCCCAGCGCACCAAAGAGGGGCTCCAGGCGCGAGCGGACAGCCTCAGACCCAGATGCAAAGATCGTCAGCTGGCCCTTTTCTGCGGGTTCCTTACTGCCCGAAACGGGCGCATCGATGAGGATGATGTCAGGACGCTCCGCGTCGACGAGCGCTTTCACGCGTTCGATCCCGGCGACACCGATTGTGCTCATTTGCACCCAGACGGAACCGCTGGCGAGGGCGGCGAGCATGCCCTGGTCCTTGGCAATCGACAGGACGGCATCAGCATCCGTCACCATGGTCACTACGACGCCGGCTCTTTGCGCAGCATCCGCGGGTGTTTCGGTGACCTCCGCGCCCAGATCGGTGAGGTCCCGAGTTGCACCTCTTTCACGGTTCCAGACGAATGTCGGGATACCTGCATGTAAGGCATTGGTTGCCATGGCATGTCCCATGGTGCCGATGCCCAGAAAGGCAACCGGTTCATTCGCTGGGGCCATCGTGCTCCCCTTTCGACGTGAGTCTGTCCTGCGGTCGATTTCTCAAAGAAGTCGCGTCGCTCGGTGTCAAGGAACGAGGAGATCTTTTCCTGTGTATGACTGGTTCGAGTTCCTCGATACGTCAACTACCCGTTCTAGCGGATTCGTACCGGGCATGGATAGCCTCCGATCAGCGATTGCCCGCTGTCCTTCGTAATCGGACCGGGCAGATCATTTGCCCTAATCCGGGGGCCGTCCGGGCGTCAGGTCTATTGCTTGAACCAGCCGGCCAGGAGCTCCTGCGCCTCGGGTCCTCCGTCGATGACGTGGTTGACCCTGCTGCTCACGCGCCAGCCGTTCGCTGTTCGGCGGAACTCCCAGTAGTTGGCCGACACTCGCCAGACCTCGTAGCCGGACTCAGTGTGCAGATACACGCGCGAGTAGCCAAGTGCTCGCGCGCTATCGCCGTCGATCTCCACGAGAGGAAAGGCCGGAATGTGGGCCGAGCCCTGACGGATCAGAGCCTGCTGGCCATCGCTGTGGACCATCTCCTCAATCGCTGCCGGCCCGATCAGGTGTGACATATCGGACTTCAGGACTGCATCATCAGAGAAGAGTGCAGCCGCGGCCTCTGCTTGACCGGTATCCACGGCCGGGCCCCAGCTGTTGATGAGGCGGTGTATGGCGAGCTGGTCTTCGAGTCGGGCTATCCGCGCTTCGAGCGCATTCACGACATCTCGCAGTCCTGCATCCTCCACGGCGAACGCCTTCCGACGGCCTTACGGGACTGCACCGAGGGCCAGCATGCCCTTGGCGTCGAGCAGATGATGGTGAGACTCGTGGACGGCGTTGCGGCCAATGCCGACCAACGTGAAGGTATAGACCCCGTATTGGCCACGGTCATTGATAACCGTGCGGGACCACTGCGATTCGTTGAGCCGTCCGAGGATGTCGCCTACCCGAGCGGCATTTCCCTCCAGCTCGTCGGCCAGGTCTCCTGCGTCCAGCTCGTTGTAGCGCGCCCACTCGTCCTGCCCTGGATTGAACATGGGAACGGTGGGCGCATCCTGTTCGAGACCCAACTGCAGGCGCTCGCCGGCCACCCGCAACGTGCCGCTCACGTGGGCTCCGTACTGAATCGGCGAGAAGACCCCCGGCTCAGGGCTGTGGCGCAAGTACGCATCGTCGGCCCCAACGAGAAAGGTACGCCATTTGCCTGCAAGGTCGACCACCCTGGGTCCGAGCGCCCCTGGTTCCATATCGGCGGAATTCAAACCGCATTGCGGGCAGGATTCCTCTTGGATGCGGGACCATTGCCAGCCTTCACCACGTGCGACGCGTAGTTTTTCGAAGTCGTCCGGCTCGCTTTGAGCGGTGGACCGACGTGACATCGAGCCCAGCATATCTATCGAGTTCCGTCACTGTGAGTTGAAAAAACGCTCCCGCTACACTGCAATTCCATGATCGACGTCGAGTTCTACGTCGACCCGAGTTGTCCTTGGGCCTGGATCACCTCTCGGTGGCTGATCGAGGTCGCTCCGCAAAGAGACCTCAAAGTCGGCTGGCGCTCGTACTGCCTGGAGATCCGCGACGACTACGACGTAGCACCGACAGTGCCCGACAGCTACCGCCAGCAAGCTCTGGACGGTCATGCGCTCTCACACCGGATGCTGCGCATCTTCGAGGCTGCACGCGCCGAAGCGGGAGAAGATGCCGTGGACCGGCTCTATACGGAATGGGGACGACGCCGTTTCTCACGTCATGGCCCCGAAGCGGACCAGCTTCTCATCGACACTGTCGCGGCGGCGCGTCTCGACCCCCGCCTAGTGGTGGAGGCGGCGGACGATGAGAAGTGGGACGGACCCATCTGCGAGTCGATGGAGATCGCCTACGCGTTCGGCGGGCCCAAGACCCAGACGCCGACCATCGTCGTCAGGACCGATCCTCCTCACGGCTTCAAGGGGCCGGTTATGGCGCCCGCGCCGACCGGACCCGAGGCCGTTCGGCTGTGGGACGCGATCATCGTGCTCTCACAGCAGGACGGGTTCTACGAGATCACGCGGCCACGCGCCAGGCTGCCACGCGACCACATCGCGACATAGATCCGCCGCTGGGCGGTGCCGGCGGTTGTTCAGAGTGCCTGCGTGGATCCGGTCAACCCGCAAATCACTGGTCACTTCTCCTTGGAGACGCAATGACGTGCTTTTCTGTGTCCAGGAGATGCCGGAAGAGGAGGAGGCCTGATGCGAGCGTGGCGAGTCGACCGCCCTGGAGAGCCATCGGAGGTTCTGCGCCTCGTCGACGCCCCGGTTCCCGAGCCCGGCCCGGGCCAGATCCGTGTCCGTGTGACCGCCGCGGGCATCGGACTACCCGACGTGCTGATGTGCCGTCACACGTACCCGCTCACGCCGCCCGGGTCCTTCATCCCCGGGCAAGAAGGTACCGGCGTGGTCAGCGCTGTGGGTCCGGACGTCGACGTGGCGCTGGGAACGAAGGTCATGTCGACCACCAGCTTCATGGAGGGCAGCGGTTCGTTTGCGGAGGAATACGTGACTCCCGCGCAGGCGTCATTCACGGTTCCGTCCGGGCTGGGCGACGTCGACGCAGCCGGTTTCTGGATACCCAATCTCACCGCGTGGATCGGTCTCGTCGACCGCGCTCGTCTCGAACCGGGCGAGTGGCTCGCCGTGATCGGGGCGGCCGGTGGCAGCGGGATCGCCGCCGTGCAGCTCGGCCGGGCTCTCGGTGCCCGCGTGGTCGCGGTCGTGAGCGACGAGGCTCGGGCTGAGTATTGCCGTCACATGGGCGCGGACGAGGTCCTTAATTATCGGGACGGCGACCTGGCGGGTCGTCTGCGGCAGATGACAGACGGGCACGGCGTGGATGCCGTCTACGACCCAGTTGGCGGCCCGGTTGCTGAGGAGGTGGCGACGGCCCTGGCTCGCCACGGTCGGCTGCTCGCCGTCGGGTTCGCGAGCGGGTCCTGGGCCCGGATCAAGACCATCAACCTGGTTGTCACCAACACATCGCTGGTCGGCGTCTACGCCGGTGACTACAGACGGGACGAGCTGGATGCCATCCACGCCGAACTCTCCAACCTCGTCTCCTCGGGTCGGCTGCAGAACGCGGTCACCACACAGGTCCCCTTCGACGACCTCCCGTCCGCACTGCAGCGCCTCGCGGATCGGTCGGTGATCGGCAAGATGGTCATGGTGTGGTGACGACCGAGTTCCTTGGCTGCGCTGGCGATCGCTCACGACCTTTGGGTGTGAGGAATGGACTCCTGCATGAACAATCGAGAGGAGCCGCCGTATGAGAGCTTGGCTGGCGCAAGAATTTGGCGCACCGACCGACGTGCTTCGGTTGGACGAGGTAGATGTGCCTGAGCCCGGACCAGGGGAAGTCCAGATCACGGTGGAGGCGATCACGATCAACTTCAACGACATCGACGGTATCCGCGGCCGATACCGGACGGTACCGATCGAGCCGCCGTACATCCCGGGTATGGAGGTTCTCGGCCGGGTGCGTGCGGCAGGCGAGGGCGGTGAGGGGATGATCGGAACGCGCGTCTGCGCGATACCTGCCGGTGCCTTCGGCGGGTATGCGGAGATCGCAGTTGCGCCAGTCGCGATGACGTTCGCGATGCCAGACGAAATGGACACCGCAGCCGCAGCATCGGTCTACATGCCGTTCCATGTGTCATCTCTGGCTCTCTACGAACGTGCCCGTCTCTCGGCCGACGACACGGTGCTCGTGCACGCCGCAGCTGGCGGTGCGGGCTCGGCCGCCGTCCAACTAGCGTGCGCACGCGGCGCCCGAGTGATAGCGACTGCGGGCGGCCCCGAAAAGCTCAGGTTCGCCACCGAACTCGGCGCCGACGTCGCAATTGACTACCGGAATGACGACTTCGTGGCGAGAGTCCTCGACGCGACCGGCGGGCGGGGCGTCGACGTGGCCTTCGATACCGTCGGTGGCGCCACCACTCTCCAAACATTTCGGTGCATGGCGTTCGGTGGCCGACATCTGCTGGTTGGCTTCGCCTCGGGGATCGAGGCCGAAGACGAAGGCATCGTGCCCAGACCAGTCTTGTTCGGCAACTTTTCGCTCTTCGGCGTCTGCCACGCGTACACCGAAGATGCGCTCGAATTCAAACGCGCCACCGGAATGAACTTCCCGTCGCACGCTGACGGCGTGCGGTTGCATGAGGACATCTTGGCAATGATCGCGGCCGGGGCGATTCGTCCGATCGTCGGTTCGACGTCGTCATTTTCCGCGTTACCCGAGATCGTCGGCGCAATGGAGTCGCGTGCGACAATGGGGCGCAACGTGGTGATCGTCGATTGAGGACCCCGCATTGTCATAACTGCCGTCCCCCAAACGGGGCCTCAGCTCACAGAACTTTCCCGTCAGACCGACGCGGCGGTGTGTTGGCAGAGATAGCGGATCAGTCCAACGACATCTTCGGCCACCAAACGTCCGATGGCCCCGCTGGAATAGACGCTGACGACCACCCTTCCCTCGGGGTCGAGCAGGAACCCCGTCGACTGCAGGTATGTCGGGTCATCGTTGACGAACGCGCCTGTCGCTGCAGCGATCCGATGGGCATCTGCCGAGTGCCCCACCGGGAAAGCGAGATGATGTTTCGCGATGAGCTCTCGGGTGGTGGCCTCGTCGTCCACCGACAGGGCGACGATCTTGGCTCCGACATCAGCCAAGCTCTCGGCGGCCCGCTGGAAGGCACTTAGCTGTGCGTTGCAGTAGGGGCACCACGCACCTCGGTAGAATAGGACGACACCAAAACTCTCGGTGAGGTCGTCGGGTAGGACGAGGGTGCCGCCGTCGCTGAGTGGCACGGTGAAAGTCGGGAATCGGTCACCAGGGTGGAGCAGGGTCATGGGGTTTCCTTGGGGGATATAACAAAAATTGTGGGATTCGACGCGATGTGGTTTCGGCTACTTGCTTGCAATGACATCGACCATTCGGATGTCGGGCTCTTTTGCCAAGAGGTCTGGAGCGACCTGGCCGAGCGCCGTCGGGATTTCGCCGTTGAGGTGGGCCTGACGGCCAGCCTCGGTCTCGAACGAATCGAAGATCCCGTACTGGGTGTCGCTCAGCTTGAAGGCATACCAGGTGACCGTGCCGATCTCTGCTGCGGCCAGAGCCTGACCTTCTTCAAGAAAGGCGCCGAGCTCGGCACCCTTGCCTTCTTTGGCGTCGAGCAGGGCAAGCAGCCCGAGTTTCACGGTCATGCGAATCTCCTTTCGTTGCGGAACCGCAACGCTGAGATGAGTGTCCGCGTCCGAACAGGTCTTACCCTCGTTCTCAAGAATTATTGAGACGAACGGCGATCATCGACTCGAGGTTCGCATCGCCGCCGGACGAGCCGACCTTCAGTCCCCCTCGGAGGTGGCTCGAATAGCTTCGAGCAGCCCGTGAAGATCCTCGACACATGGCCCGCACGCCCGCAGGTGGGCACTAACCCCGGGATAGACAAGTTCGGGGTCCTCACCAACGGCCATCATGTCGGCGTAGACATGCAGGACGGCCATTGCCTCGTCGCAACCCACATCCTTCGGGTCTGTTTGGAGGAACCGCTCCAATTCCGGCCACTTCGTCATGGTGTCTCCACTGCCTCGATATAGCCGCCGTGGACCAACTCCTTGCGCAGCTTCTGTCGAGCGTCGAACATGACCTTGTAAATGGCGGTTCGCGTGGTTCCCATGCTGCTGACGAGAGCATCCAACGGGACTCCCTCCACCACAATCGCAGTGAACACTTCACGCTGCCTCTGCGTCAAGCAGGTTTCGGCCGCCGCACGAACAGCGGCGATCAGATCCTGTAGTTCTGCGGCGTCCGCCGGCCTAGTCCCGAGTCGGTCGGGTAAGAGGTCCCAGTCCACGGCTGCCCTCGGAGCCCGATTGCGATTCCAAAAATGGCGGCCCAATTTGGTCGACACTTCGAAGACCACGAACTTGTAGGCCCACGTCGTGAAGCGGCTCTCGCCTCGGAACTCGTCGATTCGGTTCGTGATGAGCAACACCGCGTCAGCGGCGGCCTGATGAGCCAGATCATCCACCTCGGGACCAGTGATCTGCCCGCCGGTATTGCGGCGTCTGATCTCGCTTCGGGCCACTCGAAGCAGAACGTCGTGAAGCTGGCCGATCGCCTCGTCTCTACGTACCCCTCGGAGCGACGCGAGCCATTCGGCCGTCTCGGGATCGAGGGAGCGACTCCCCGCGCTGCCCGCTCCCATGGGCGCGGCCTGTTCAACGTGGGGCACAGAGAGCAGGGTAGCCCTCGCTCCTGTCCTCGTTTCGATCGGGCGAGGGCGGTGCCCGCGACACGAAGTGGCTCGCCCAGCTCCGCCTGCGCGCTGACTCACGGGGAATCGAGACACCATCGCCGGAACAGTGTGAGCAGCTCGCTCTGTCGGATGGCGCTCAGATCCTCGTCCGCAAGCGATCCGCTCAGCACAATCGTCGTCCGCATCTGCCGGAGGAACTCGGTGCAATGGTCACAGCCAGACAGATGGGTCTCGAACCTGCGACGGTCTCTCCGCGTAAGGGCATCGTCGAGGTAGTCGGTTACCAACTCGACAATCTCCTGGCACGTGAAGCGTCGCCGTCGGTACACCCTCATGCGATGTTCTCCCCGAATTCGGCCTCAAGGACGTTGCGGAGACGACTGCGGGCGCGGTGCAAGAGCACCCGTTGGTGGCCTTGTCTCAGGCCCAGGATCTGGCAGGCGTCGGCCGCCGTCATCCCTTCCACATCTCGCAGAGTCAGAACATCACGCTGGGCGGAGGGAAGTTGATCGATGGCGATCTGAACCGACTTGGTCAACCGCTCCGCCCGCACCCGGTCCTCGACCTCCTCCTCCCAAGGAACCGGCGGGGAGGACCACGACCCGCTTCGGTCGAATCGCGCTTGATCCACCGCCCGTTCCGGATCCTCAACTGGGGTTTGTCTGCGCTCCTTCAGACCGGCCGTCCGCGCCCGGTTCAAGAGGATCGCGTAGAGCCAAGTCTTCACGGAGGATCGGCCCTCGAAGGAAGGGAGGCCACGAAGGAGGGCCAACCAGGTCTCCTGCACGACGTCCTCAGCGACCGCTTCGCTCGGGACGTATGAACGCGCCAGGCGGACCATTACCTGGTGGTGCTGTCGGATCAGGGTGACGAAGGCCTCCTCGTCACCGGCGAGCAAGCGTTCAACCAGTGCGGCCTCGTCATTGCCCTGCCCCAGAACGCGCGCCTGCCCATGCCTTTGCACTACTGCGTTCGTGACACAAACCCTGCAGGAATTTCGAAATTTCCTGTAACGGGTCTCGATGTCGCCGAACTGTAGATGGCCAAACAGTTAGCCCCTCGACCACGGAGGTCACCTCACAATGCGTCACCCACTTCCAAGAGCCAAACACCTCGCAGTGTGTTCGGCTGCACTTGCCGGCCTCGGACTTGCGATCGCTCCCGCCGTCGCCGGAGCCTCGCCAACAACTTCATCGCCCGTTGTAGGCAACGTGTACGTCGACGACAACACGACCGGAGTGAACACGATCGCGGGCTTCGCCCGTCACGCCGATGCCAGCCTGACCCCGCTCGCCGATGCTCCGTTCGTCGCCGGGGGAGCCGGAGCGGGCTCCAGCCTGGCGTCGCAGGGAGCCCTCCAGATCACAGCCGACGGCAAGTTCGTCGTAGCGGTCGATGCTGGCAGCAACCAGGTCTCGGTACTGCGAGTCGAAAACGACGGCAGTCTCAAGTTGCTGCCTGGCAGAGTGGTGTCGTCGGGAGGCACGCTCCCGGTAAGCGTCGCCATTCACGACAACCTCGTGTACGTGGCGAACGCAGGGCCCACGAACTCCAACTACACAGGCTTTACCCTCAGCCCCAGCGGGCACCTCGCTCCCATCCCAGGCTCGACCATCTCGTTGCCCAACGGTTCGCAGCCCGGGGACGTGAGCTTCAACTCCACCGGAACCAACCTGATCGGCGCCCGCGTGGGCACTTCCCTCATCGACAGCTTCAGCGTGGGGTCCAACGGGCTCCTGACCGCGGCACCCACGTCGCCCATCGCGGCTCAGGCCACGGGACCGTTCGGAAGCGAGTTCAACCCGGCTGATCCCAGTCAATTGTTCGTGTCCAACGCCCACCAGGGCGCCGGGCAAGGCTCTGTGTCGACCTTCATCGCCGCCGGCGACGGGACGCTGTCGGCCGTCTCTCCCACTCCCTCCGCCAACGGGCAGTCGGGAACTTGCTGGGTGGACGTCAACAGCAGTGGAACGGCACTCTTCGCCGTGAATACCGGATCCGGAACCGTCTCCAGCTACTCAGTGGGCTCCAACGGTGCTCTGACGCTGGCTGGCAACACGCCGGTGTCGTCCCAGGCTGGAGTTGGCGCCGTCGACCTCCGCCTCGGTCCCGCGGGCAAGACCCTCTGGGTCGACGAGAGCAAGGCCAACCAGATCGGCGTCTTCGCCGTGAACGGTACGAGCCTCACTCAGCTGCCCTCGGTGGCACTCCCTGTTGGCGCTGCCGCTGCCGGCATCGTCGTCACTTAAGGACAGGAACGATCGGATGGCCGGGGGCGATGTGCCCCCGGCCATCCCGCGTAAGCGGAGGTTGTGTTTGCGCGGCGGGCGAATCGCTCAGATACGGGCAGCAGCGCACTTTGCAGCCCCAACGGGAATCGAACCCGTCTCGCCACCTTGAGAGAGCGAGAAGCCTCGACCACTGAGTCCTAAACCGTCCCGTTCTGCCAGCTCAGACGTTGACGGCTGTCCAGCCTGTCTACTCAGTTAGACCGAATACCGCTCGAAAGTTGGGCAATTTGATGGGCGGTCTCTACGAACGGTCTTCCCGAGTTCGCCAGCCGTGTTAGATCTGCTGCAGCCTGAGCTTTAGGCCGTCGATGAGTGCGGCAAGGCCGAAGGCGAAGAGGGCATCGTCCGAGACCTCTTCCGGCTGGCGTACCCCCTCCAATGTGGCCACGGGACGGCGGGAGGCACTCTCATTGGCGACGGCATCGATGGCTATCTGACCCGTCACGTAGGTGTAGAGCGTCGCAAAACACAGAGTGGCGAGCTGGGAGTCGAAGCCGGCCTCGCGGAGAATGGCCATCACGCCGGCGGCCAGACGACGACCCTCGGCCGCTCCCCGATCTCCTAGTCGCGAAGCGACGCCCGGGTGCTCGGTGAACACACGACGCGCGTCCCCCAACAGGAGCTGAAGGCGCTGATCCCAGGTCCCGTCCTCCGGTCCGGGTATACGGACGTCGTGCAACAGGTGGTCGACCAGTAGTTCCAGAAGGCGTTCTTTGTTTGGTACGTAGCTATAGACCGTCATCGGGGGTGACCCGAGCTCCCGGGCCAGGCCTCGCATGGAGAGGTTGTCGAGCCCCACCGCACGACTCAGTCGCAGTGCGGCCGCGATGACCTCTTGCTCGCTGAGCGAACGAGGTCGCCCGAGGCGGGGCGACACGCTTGCGTCGAGTTGGGCGCTGGCGGTCACGGTCGCAGTGTCAATGGCAACGCGACGAGGCGTCGAACCATCAGGCTCTTGTGATGATGGAGGCTTTCGGAGGCGACGTCGATGGAGAACGACGAGGTGCGCGCCAGTAGCCGCTCGAAGGTGACCTTCGCCTCCATCCGGGCCAGCGGCGCACCGAGGCACAGGTGGATCCCCCAGCCGAATCCGACGTGTTGTCGGGGGTTCGTCCGGTGGACGTCGATGTTCTCAGGATCTGCGAACGCCTCTGGATCACGGTTCGCCGCCGGCCAGAGCAGGATGAGCCGGGAACCCGTCTCGAGCTGGATCCCGCCAAGCACGGTGTCCGCGACCACTCGGCGGTAATGACCACGAAAGGGAGGGTCGATGCGGCACGCTTCCTCGACAAACGCCGAGATGAGGTCGGGCTGGGCCCGGAGGCGATCCTGCAGGTCGGGTTGCTCGGCAAGGATGCGGGCGCCGGTCCCGAGAAGACTGGTCGTTGACTCCCCGCCGGCGGCGAGGAGGATGCCGAGGATGACAAAGACCTCCACTTCGGAGAGCCGGCCGTCCGTCACCGCCTGGGCGCAGGCGCCGATAACGGTCGTCTGGTCGGGATGGTCACTCGAGCGCGCGCCCACGTACGCATCGATGGCCGGTCCCAGCTCCGTCATCTTGCGGAGCAGCTCTTCGCGCGCCGTCTCGGGGACAAAGCCTCCGATCAACTCGACCGAGGCGTAGCCCTGGTCCTTGAGAGCCGGTGCAGTGTCGTCCGAGAGACCGAGCAGGCGGGTCAGCATCACGACAGGTAGCGGCTCGGCGATCGAGCGCATCCAGTCCACCTGACCGTCGCGGAGGTACGGGTCAAGCGTCGAGTCAACGAGTCGTCGGAACTCTTCCTCCCTTGCGCCGATAGCTGCGGCCGAGAACAGGTGACTTAGGACCTTGCGCTGACGGCCGTGGTCGGGCGGATCAGCGGTCGCTAGGACGGCGTCCATTCCCTCGAGGCCGGAGGGGACGGACGCGGGAGACCGAAGATAGGGCTGGTTCGCCTCCCCGAGGCAGAGAAACTCGCTGGACTGGCTCGAGTAGATCTGCGGGTTGGCGATGACCTCGCGTATGAGATCGAGCCGTGCCACCAGAAAAGCGTTGGTGCCGTCGATCGGGTGCACCGGGTCGAACTGGCGAAGATGGGCGTAGTACGTGTGGGGCTGCTCTACGACCTCGGGTTCGAACAGCCGATCGGTCCGAGCAGTGGCCATGTGGCGCCTCCAAGGCTGTGAGTCCGGTTTCCGTACGATATACGGAAACTGTGGAAGCGGGCCATGCTCGGCGGGCCAGAGGTGATCTCCGTCCATCGTCTGTCGCCACTCTTTGTAGGCGGAGACACCGAGATCGGCATGGCCTATGTCATAAGCGACTCTTTGCACGCCTTGTCCAGCGATTCCCCGGAGAGAGGGGCAGATGGACGGGCAGAGTGGAGTCGAACTCGGAGACAGAACTCTCTGACCAGGAGAGGTGATGACCTTGACCCCAAAAAGTGGACCACCTATATGACAATTTGGCCCTGACCACCAGGAGCCAGATATGCCAAGGCACTACCCCGCCGAGGTCCGACGTGAAGCCTGTGAGCGGATGCTCGGCGGCGAAGCGATCAAGGATCTCGCCGACGAGCTCGGCATCACGATTGAGACGCTCTACCGCTGGCGCCGTCAAGCGTTGATCGACACCGGGCAGCGTCCCGGAGTCAAAAGCTTCGAGGCCGATCCGCTGGCGGCGGCTCGCCGGCGCATCCAAGAGCTCGAGGCCGAGCTCGAGATGGTCAAAGCGGCCAGTGCGATCTTCGAGGAGGGCGAGGTCGACCCAAAAGGAAGTTCCAGGTTGTCCGACGGCTGAACAACCTGGGCTACTCCGAACGAGGGGCGTGCCAGCTCGTGGGTCTCGGTCGCTCGACCTACAACAAGATGAAGTTCGGCCGTCCCTCTGATCGCGAGATCCGCCGGCTACTTCTTTCGGATGCCATCGCCGAGATCCACGCCCGATCACGTGGGACCTACGGGATGTTGCGGATCCGGGCGACCTTAGAGATCGAACAGGGGCTCATTGTCAACAAGAAGCTGGTGTGGAAGATCATACGCGAGCTGGGCCTCCAGGGTTTGCCCGGACCGAAGAAGGGGGTGAAGAACCTCAAGAACGTCGCTACCGCCCAGGACCTCGTCCAGCGTTCCTTCGTGGCCAACAGACCCAACGAGCTTTGGTTGAGCGACATCACCGAGCACTCCACGGGCGAGGGAAGGATCTACTGCTGCGTCGTGCTCGACCTTTCAGCCGCAAGGTGGTCGGTTGGGCCATCGACAGACGCTGCGAGTCAGCTCTCGTCATCGATGCCATCAACAAGGCCAAGGACAGCCGGCCCGCGCGCTCGTCGACGGTCATTCACTCCGATCACGGGTCCCAGTACACCTCGTGGGCCTTCACCGAGAACGTCCGGCGTCTCGGTCTCATCAGCTCGATGGGCACGGTCGGCGACTGCTACGACAACGCCCCCATGGAGTCGTTCTGGGGCTCCATGCAAATTGAGCTACTCAATCGACAACGTTGGCGCACAAACCTGCAATTGGCCGTCGGGATGGCCGACTACATCGAGAACTTCTACAACGTGGCCCGGCGCCACAGCTCCCTGAACTACCTGACCCCGATCGAATTCGAAGACCTACACTCAACCCACATCCACCAGGCCGCATTGTCATAAGCGCGGTCCACCAAACGGGGTCAAGCGCA
>DATMMN010000194.1:0-7682 GCA_035569675.1 Acidimicrobiales bacterium
CACCCGGCTATGGATCTCGGACGCTTCATTGAGACCGACTCGGGCAACGTCTTCACGATCCGACCGTCCTATTTCGAGTCGCGTCGCGTCGAGGACACGGTGGGTGTGGAAGGGCTTGTCATCACCTGCCGAGGTTGGACCTACACCCTGGAGGACTACATGCAGGCCTTCGCGGACGCGGGACTGATCGTCGAGGCGATGCGCGAGCCGTTGCCGGCCGCGCCGCCGGCCAAGTATCAGCAATGGCAAGAAGTCCCGCTCTTCCTTATGGCCCGGACCGTAAAGGCGCGCTGACCCGGACGAACTTGTCGACCGCGGCGGATGACCCGGGGACACCGCGCCGGTACGGTGTCCCGCAACGACGAGCGCTGGGGGTGACGGTGGCCGGGATCGAATTCGGGGGGAAGATCGGCAACGACTGGACGGACTCCGAGCCGTGGTGGCCGCCGCTTCCCACGCCACCCGCCGGCGCGCCCAACGTCGTCCTGGTCGTGCTCGACGACGTCGGCTTCGCCCAGCTCGGCTGCTACGGCTCCGACATCGCCACGCCGGTCATCGACGGCATCGCCGCGCAGGGCGTCCGGCTCACCAACTTCCACACCACCGCGCTGTGCTCACCCACCCGCGCCTGTCTGCTCACAGGGCGCAATCATCACCGCAGCGGGATGGGCCGTGTCGCTGACCTCGCCACCGGTTTCCCCGGCTACTGGGGACGGCCGCCCCGCGACAACGGGTTCATCTCAGAGATCCTCCGGGCGAACGGTTATGCCACCTACGCGGTCGGGAAGTGGCACCTCACCCCTGAGGACGAGACGAACATGGCGCGCTCGCGCACCACGTGGCCGCTCGGCCGCGGCTTCGACCGCTGGTACGGCTTCCACGGCGGCGAGACGCACCAGTTCGTGCCCGGGCTCTACCACGACAACCACATCGTCCGGCCGCCACGCACCACCGAAGAGGGATACCACCTGAGCCAGGACCTGGCCGATCGCGCGATCGAATACCTCGGCGACCTGCGCGCCGTGGACGACGAACTGCCCTTCTTCTTGTACTTCGCGACCGGGGCCTGCCACTCGCCGCATCACGCGCCCGCCGAGTGGATCGAGCGCTACCGGGGACACTTCGCCCAAGGGTGGGACCGCTGGCGCGACGAGACCTTCGCCCGCCAGTTGGCGACCGGAGTCGTCCCCGAGGGGACCACGCTTTCCCCGCGGCCGCCGTGGGTTCCGGCCTGGGACACCCTCGACGAGCGTGAGCGCGCGCTGTCGGAGCGCTTCATGGAGTGCTTCGCCGCGTTCTTGTCCTACACGGACGAACAGATCGGCCGGGTCCTCGACTTCGTCGACGATCTCGGCGACGGCGACAACACAGTCGTGATCCTGGTGTCCGACAACGGTGCGAGCTCCGAGGGCGGCAAGGAGGGCACCATCAACGAGGGACGACTGTCCAACTTCGAAGGCGTCGGCGTCGACGAGATGTACCGGCGCATCCACGAGATCGGCGGTCCGCTCAGCCACAACAACTACCCGTGGGGCTGGACCATGGCGGGGAACACTCCTTTCAAGCGCTGGAAGCGCGAGGTCCACGAAGGTGGCGTGGCCGACCCCTGCATCGTCAGATCGCCGCGGTTCGTCGCGGCGGCGGCCGGCGGCCTACGCCGCCAGTACGCCCACGCCGTCGACATCTTGCCCACCGTGCTCGAGCTCGTCGGCGTCGCGGCGCCGGCAGAGATCGACGGCGTCGAGCAGTCGCGCATCGACGGCACCAGCTTTGCGTACGTCCTCGACCAGGCGGGGGAGCGCGCACCGGGCCGTCACATCACCCAGCACTTCGAGATGCTGGGGTCACGCGCCATCTACCACGACGGCTGGAAGGCGGTGACGTTCCATCCGGTCGGTCCCCTCTACGACGACGGGTTGCGCTCGAACGCGCCGTTCGACGACGACGTCTGGGAGCTCTACCACGTCGCCGAGGACGTGTCCGAGGTGCACGACCGCGCCGCGGAATTCCCGGAGAAGGTGGAGGAGCTCGTGGCGCTGTGGTGGGAGGAGGCCCGGCGCAACGACGTGTTGCCGCTCGACAACCGCGTCCTCGACGCGATGGCCCACAAGCACGACCGCCGCCGCTACCAGGACGCGTATCGGTACTTCCAGGGCGGCGCCCAGGTCCCCGAATGGGTGGCGGTCGACGTGCGCAACCGGTCTCACGCCATGACGGTCGACATCGAGACGCCTGAGGGCGTGGCGCCGGACGGCGTACTGCTCGCGCTCGGCTGTGCGCTTGGCGGGTGGTCGTTCCATGTGCGCGACGGCCGTCTCCGCTACGTGCACAACCTGCACGGTCAGGCGCACTACGAAGTGGTCGCCGCCGGCGTCCTTGCCCCGGGTCGCCACACCGTCGAATTCCGTTTCGACAAGGACCAGGGCGCCGGCGGCACGGCCGCGCTCTTCGTGGACGGCGAAGCGGTCGGTGAGGCCGAGGTACCCAAGTTCACGCCGGTCGCTTTCAACGAGGTCGGCGTCGGTCTCACGTGTGGCTACGAGTGGGGCCCCGCCGTCGGCTCGGGATACCAAGCGCCGTTCACTTTCAACGGCGCGATCGTGCGCGCCCAGGTCACCGCCACGGGTCCGGTCGTGCACGACCCGGTGGCCGACGTCGCGGCGATTCTCGCGTCCCAGTAGTGACCCTCGCCCGCCCAGCTGGCGGACCTGGGGTGGACGGCCGAACCCCTGGCGACGTCTTGGTTCTCTACGGGTGATATTCGTCATCGTTCCGAGCGCGCCCGTCTTGGTTGTTCGGCCCATATTGCACTTATGGTGCAATGGGAATTTGCACATCGGCGGGGCAAGGATCCCGTCCTCTGCCCGTTACCAACGGGTATGCGGCACGCCGGTTGCCCCCTCCTGAGGGCACGGAGAGTGAGCGGGGTCCGGCAGGAGGCAGCGATGGCGAGGGGAACCACGAGGGTCGTCCACAGGGCGGTGGGCCGTGGAGGGGTGGGACGTCGTCGTATCGAGCGTGTCGCTCTCGGCATCGCACCCTTGGTCCTTCTCGCCAGTCTGACGGCGACGCCCGCGGCAGCCGCGACGGCCACCAGCGTCTCGGGGTTGATGCTCGGTGTGCATCCTCCCACCCCCGGGGTCCCCGCGTCCTACCCGATCTCCTTCACACCCGCCACGACTCTGGGCCAGAACAGCACCATTTCGGTCGTGGCGGCTCCTGGCACCACCTTCGTGCCTTGTACATCGACCTGCCCCTTCTACACCATCGCCCAAGCAGGCAGTTACAAGAAGTACCTCAGAGTCGCCGTGCAAGCGACCGGCGGCAGCAGCACGACCAACGCATTTGTCGTCACGGTCGCGTCCACTGACATCAACGCAGGGAAATCCGTGACGGTCCTGGCCGAAGGAACGAACCCGGCAGCGTCCAACGCTGGGACCCTCACTGTCTCGACGTCGAAGAACCCGTCGCCTGTCAGCGTGAGCTACTCGATTGGCGCCGCAACCGCAGGTCTGCTCCAGGGTGCTGTTCCCAATGGCGCCGCAACGGCCAATCTGGGTCTGTCCTCCCCGGCCTATCTGCAGAGCCTTTTCGGAGCGCCGACCGACACGGAGCCAGCTCTCGGCACCGCATACGCCTCCGGCGGCACCTGGAACCAGATCGACGGGTACGGCGGCACGTTGGCGTTTCTTCAGGCGGAAGGCTGGTCGACACCGAGCAACGTGCCGGTTCCGGGCTATCAATTGGTGCTCGGAGTGCCGATCCTCCCCAAGAACAACGGCACGGTCTCGTTGCAGAACGGCGCCAACGGGATTTACAACGCGTACTTCCACCAGCTGGCGACGTCGCTCATCGACGAAGGCCTGGGAGGCACCTGGCTCCGCCTGGGCTACGAGTTCGACAACAGTGGCTTGAAGGGCCCATCGAGCCCGTGGGGCACCGGGAACAGCCCGACGCAAGAGGCCTACTTCGCGCAGTTTTGGCAACAGATCGTGACGACCATGCGCGCGGTGCCGGGTCAGAATTTCAAGTTCGTCTGGAACCCCGATGGCTACGCCTTCTTGGGGGCGAATGACCAGGAGTACCTGAAGAGCGGCGGATTCAACCCGTCAGCGGCGTGGCCCGGGAAGCAGTACGTCGATTTCGTCGGCGCTGACGTCTACGACTGGGAGCCTTCGATGGAGTCGGCATACACGCCGGCCGAGAACTGGGCGAACTTCGTCGAACCGCAGCTGCAGGGCGCCCAGCAGTTCGCGGCGAGCGAGGGCGTGCCGCTGGCCATCCCCGAGTGGGGCGTGATGTCGAAGGGACCGGTCTTCCCCGGCATGGGTGACGACCCCGGCTACGTCAACGGCATGCATTGCTTCATGGTCAACCCTGCCAATGACGTCGCGTGGGAGAGCTACACCAATGCCTCCTACCAAGACTGGAACACCCAGATCACCGGAACCTCGTTCCCCAATTCCCTGGCGGCGTTCCAGGCCGATTTCGGTCAGGGTTCGACCTCGGCCTGTTGATCCCCAGCGCTCCGACCTTCAAGCGACGAGCGGCGCCGTCGACACTCCATACAGGTCGTAGACGAGCCGGTGGCCGTTCATAGTGAAGGAGCGGCCGAAATCAACTGGAACAACGCTCAGCGGTCACTCTCCCCGGTCGGGTTCCTACTCGAAGCTCGGCCGGTGCTCCCGGGAGCGCTTGAGCTCGTAGAACCCTTCGGTCTGCGTGCACAGCAGCACGCCGTCCCACAGCAGTCCGGCCGCCTCGCCCTTGGGCGCCGGGGTGACGACCGGCCCGAAGATCGCCTGGCCGTTGTAGTGGATGACCGGGGTGCCGACGTCGTAGCCCACCGGATCCATCCCGGCCCGGTGCGACGCCTCCAGCGCGTCGTCGAACTCCTCTGACGTGGCCGCGTCGGCCAGCGAGGCCGGCAGGCCCAGCTCCTCGAGGGCCTCGGGCACGATCTTGGGCCGCTCGTCCTCGTCGCGCATGCGGCCCTGGACGTGGATCCGATTCCCGAGCGCTGTATAGAGCGGCAGCAGGATGTCGGGCCCCTTCAGTTGTTCCGCCGCGATGCACACCCGCACCGGTCCCATGGCCAGCGACATGCGCTTGCGGTACTCGTCGCTGAGTCCCTCCCGGTCCGCATTGAGGAGGGCGAGCGACATCACATGCCACTCGGTGTGGATGTCGCGCACCTTTTCGACCTCGAGCATCCAGCGCGAGGTGATCCAGGCCCACGGGCACAGCGGGTCGAACCAGAAGTCGGCCCTGTCGGTCACGGGATGCCCCCGTCCACGCGCACGACGGTGCCCGTGACGAAGGACGAGGCGTCCGTCGCCAGGAACATCGCCGCGCCCACGATCTCAGGGGGCTCACCCGCCCGGCCCAGCGCGTGGTTCGGCATGCCGCGCTCGAGGATCTTCGGGTCCCACGCCTTCGAGATGTCGGTGAGGAACGGCCCGGCCATGATCGTGTTCACCCGCACCGTCGGCCCGAAGGCCTTGGCGAACCCCTCAGTCAGCGCGTTCAGGCCGGCCTTGGCCGCGTCGTAGGGCAGCATGTGCGGCGCCGGCCGGATGGACCCTGTGCTCGAGACATTGATGATGGATCCACCGTAGGGGCCTTCCGCCATCTTCGTGCCCACCAGAGCCGTCAGCCGGAACGGGCCTTTCAGGTTGACGCCGAGCACCTTGTCCCACAGCTCTTCCGTCACCGAGGGGAGGTCGCGGTACAGAGGCGACATGCCGGCGTTGTTGACCAGGACGTCGACCCGGTCGAAGGTGCGGTAGGCCTGCTCGACCAGTCCGTCGAGCTCGTCCCAGTGGCCGACGTGGCAGGCCACCGGCAGCGCGCGCCGGCCCATCGCCTCGACCTCGGCCGCCACCTCCTTGCAGCTGTCGATCTTGCGGCTGGCGATCACCACGTCGGCGCCCGCGGCGGCGAACGCGAGCACCATCTCGCGCCCCAGCCCCCGGCTCCCGCCGGTGACCAGCGCGACCTTTCCGCTCAGCGCGCCTTCCTCTGCCATCTCTCCTCCGTTCGCTAATCCGCCTTCAACAGCTCGGCCACCAGGTGTGTGACCGCCTTGGCCGTGGGGATGTGCAGCGACTCGTTGGGCCCGTGCGCATTGGAATGCGGGCCGAGCACGCCGGTCGCCACGAACTGCACCCCGGGAAAGCCCTTCTGCAGATCGGCCAGGAACGGTATGGAGCCGCCCTCGCCGACCGCCCCGGCGGCCCGTCCGAAGCGCTCCTTGGACACGCGGTCGAGCGTCGCCGCCACATCCGCATCGAGCGGCGGGGCCACCCACCCTTGGGCCATTCCCACGACGTCGATGGTGACGTGCGCCCCTTCGTCGGTGCGGATGGCCGAGATAAGGGCGTCGCACGCCGCCTGGGCGTCGACGTCGGGCGGCAGACGCAGCGCGAGCTTGAGCGTCGTGGACGGCCGCAGGACGCTGCCGGCGTCGCGCGGCTTGGGCAACCCGTCGGCGCCGACCACCTCGAGCGCAGCGCCCCACGTGCGCGCGGCCAGCCGTGCCCGCGCGTCGGCACCGAGCAGGTGCAGCCCGTCGACGACCGGATACCCGCTGTCGGGAAACTCAACAGCGAGCTCGTCCAGATTTTTCCGGTGGGCGTCGGGCATCCCCGCCCCGAGCAGTTCCGGCAGAAGGATGCGGCCGTCGGCCTCGTCCTCGATCCTCGACAAGATGCGCCGCAGGATCCGGAACGACGATGGCACCACGCCGCCGCCCTGTCCGCTGTGGATACCCTCCGTCAGCACGTCGACGGTGACAGTGACGATGAGCATCCCTCGCAGTGAGGTCGTCAGCCACAGGCGGTCGTAGCTCAACCCGCCCGAGTCGAGGCACAAGACGAGCCGCGGCGTGCCGATGCGCGGCGCGAGGTGCTCGAGGTACGCGCCGAGGTCCGGGCTGCCGCTCTCCTCGCTCGCCTCGACGAGGACAAGGACGCGGCCGTGTCCACCGCCCGCTTCCACCAGAGCCGTCACGGCGGCGAACGTCGAGTACCCGTCGTCGGCGGTGCCGCGACCGTAGAGCAGGTCGCCCTCGCGGACCGGCTCGTAGGGCCCGAGCCCCTGACGCCACTCGCCCAGCGGCGGCTGCTTGTCCATATGGCCGTAGACCACGATCGGGTCGCCGGTACCGCCGTTGTCGACGAGCAGCACCGGCGTGCGGCCGGGCAGCTGGACGATCTCGGTCGTCAACGTTCTGTCTTGGTCGCGCACCCAATCGCGCAAGAGTTCGGCGGCTGCTGCGATGGCCCCACGCTCGGCCCAGTCAGGGTCGAACGCGGGGGAGAGGCATGGGATCCGCGTGTAGTCGGACAGCACCGGCAGGATTCGCTCCTCCCAGGCGGCGTCGATGGCGTCGCTCATGGCCGGTTCACGCGGCGGGAGTCTCGGTCATCTCGGCCAGTCGTTCGAGCGTCTTGGTCATGGCGTCCTTTGTCTGCTTGCCCACTGGTCCGGCCTTGAGCATGAAGCGCTGTTTGTCCTTCGTTATGTCCCAGGTCTCGCGGACGAGGGTGTCACCGCCGGACGCTTCGAGCTCGTAGCGCCAGATGCGCCCGCCGATGAAGCGCCCGAGCGGGCCGGCAAACGTCGTCTGCCAGGCGATCCGCTTGTTCGGTTCGAACTCGATGACCCTGTTGGACATCGAG
>DATMMN010000195.1:0-11133 GCA_035569675.1 Acidimicrobiales bacterium
GAGAAGACCGGAAAGCGGTGCGCCTCGAGCGCGCCCACGTCGCGGACGCAACCGTCGAGGACGAGACCCGCGAGGCCGGCCGCCTCGGCCGCGGTGGTAAGGACCTCGCCCCAGTAGCCGCGGTCGGCCACCTGGCCGACGTCGACCACGAGCACGCTGCCGCGCGGTGCCTTCGTTACCGCCACGTGGACGGCGAGGTTGTCGCCCGCCGTGCACCCCACTGGGTAGGCCGGAGCCGCGATGGACGCGCCCCGCCACACCGGCCGGAGCCTGCGGTGGGCCGCCTGCCCCCCTGACTCCCCCAGGGTCGCCGACCCCAGGGTGGCCAGGCCGACCGCGACGTCCTCGGGTCTGGTCTCGGGATCGGCCACGTCGTCCTCCTTGCCGGCGCCCGCGTTCGGGTGCCGACGTGCATCAGACCACCCGGCAGCGCCGTCGCACCAGCCGTACACTCCGCTCGATGGCCGACTCCATGTTGATCGTCACCCAGGTCGCCCCCTACTTGGATGGGCCCGCCGGCGTGCACGGCACCTTGACCCAAGCCGCGACAGCCCTGTCGGAGCTGGCCGACATGGCCGGCCTCTCACCCACCGTGGCGACCGACGTGCGCGACGTCTCCCCGAGCCAACTCGCCACGGTCGGCGTGCTCGCGCTCTTCACCATCGGCGAGACACCGTGGTCGCACGACCAGAAGAATGCCGCCTACGCCGCCTGGAGCAACGGGCAGCTCGGCGTGCTCGGTGTGCACTCGGCCACCGACGCCAGCCACACCTGGCCCGAGTACGGGGCGATGCTCGGTGCCAGGTTCGACGGCCACCCCTGGACCCAGGACTTCGCCATCGAGGTCGTCGACGCGGCACACCCGGCCACCGCACACATCGGCGGGCAATGGGTCTGGCACGACGAGGTGTACCTGTTCCGTGACCTGCGGCCCGACGCCCATGTCCTCCTGCGGCTTGCCGAGGACCAGGTCGACCTTTCGGTACCCGAAGGCAGGGTGCCCGATTGCGGCTTCCCGCTCGCGTGGTGCATCCAGGACGGCGGCGCGCGCAGCTTCTACACGGCCCTCGGTCATTTCCAGCTGGCCTGGGAGCTGCCCGTCTATTTGCGCCACCTGGCGGGCGGCCTCGCCTGGCTCCGGGAGAACGCCTAACCTGACACTCATGTCAGGGTCACCCGGGGGGGCGAACGGCGGACCGCTCCCCGACGTCATGTCCGCCGCGGTGTACCAGGCGCCGGGCGTCGTCACCGTCGAAGAACGCCCCGTGCCGCGCCCGGATCCCGATCAGGTCGTCGTGCGCGTGCATTCGTGTGGCATCTGTGGTTCCGACATTCACCAGCTACGCGACGGCTGGGGCCTGCCCAAGGGCGTTGTCGCCGGACACGAGTGGAGCGGGACTATCGCCGCGGTAGGCGACGACGTCACGAATTGGTCGGTCGGCGAGTTGGTGGTGGGTGGAGCGTCGCCGAAGTGCGGCACCTGCCGGCGCTGTCTCGAGGGCAAGCCATCACAGTGCGAGAACCGCCACTCCATGAGCACCGGCGAGCACACCGACGGTGCCTTTGCTGAGTACATCGTGGCGCGTGCCGCGGGGGTCCTGCGCCTGCCCAAGGATCTCTCACCACGCCACGCCGCGCTCGCCGAGCCGCTCTCCGTCGCGCTGCACGGCATCACCCGCTCGGGGGCAGCGCCGGGCGACAGCGTCATGGTCTTCGGTGCCGGCCCGATCGGCGCATTGAGCATCGCCGCGCTGCGCTTCATGGGGATCACCGACGTCACTGCTGTCGAGCCCAACGAGAGCCGCCGCCGGCTGGCCGCCGAACTGGGCGCAAAAGAGGTCGTGGACCCGGCGGACCTCGAGGTGTTCCCCTCTTGGGAGCCCGAGCGTCAATCGGCACGCGCCGCTCACGTCGTCCTGGAGTGTTCCGGACATCGGGCCGCGATCGAAACCGCGTTCTGTCAGGTCCGGCGGGGGGGCATCCTCGTCATGGTCGGCGCCGGCATCGACCACCCGACCTTCGACATCAACCGGATGATCCTGAACGAGCTCACGGTGACGGGCTCATTCATCTACGACCTCGGCGGGTTCGAGCACGCCCTGGAGATGCTCGCCTCCGATGGCTTCCCCGCTGAGCAGCTGATCGAGCCGGGCACCATTGGGCTGGGCGGCATCGTCGATGCGCTCGAAGGTCTCGCCGTCGGCAAGATCGTTGGCAAGGTCATGGTCACACCGGAGGCACGCTGATGGCACATCCCTACTACCCGGCCGGGAACCCGCGCTTCAACCACGTCGCGATGTCCCTCCCTGCGGACCTCCTCGGCGAGGAAAGCCGCTCGGACATCTGCACCTTCTTCAAGGAGGTGCTGGGCTTCGAGGAAATGGCGGTCATGACCGAGGATCGCCGCCGGCTGATCCTCAGTTGTGTGCACTGGGACCAGTTCATCTTCCTCATCTCCGAGGACGATCCCATGAAGTGCCCGCGCATGGATCACTATGGCTTCGCGGTCAACTCACTCGACGACCTGAAGGGCATCCAGGCGCGCGCGGAGTCTTTCCGGAAGAAGGATGACCGTTTGGAACTGATCGACCTGCACATGGACGATCAGGGCATGGTGAAGATCCACTCCGTCTACGTCCGCCACATCCTCCCGATGACGTGCGAGGTGCAGTATTGGGAGTTTCCGGAGAATCCCAAGCCCTACGTGCCCGCGGCAACCACCGGCTGAGCCGGCCGTCGCACCGCACCGGTACGGTGCGGACATGACCCCGACGACCTCGCAATCAGAGAAGGCCGACACTTTCCGCGCCCTCCACGTCCCCGGGACGCCGCTCTTCATGCCCAACGCGTGGGACGAGGGCTCGGCCCGCCTCTTCGCCTCCATCGGCTGTGCTGCCATCGCCACGACGAGCGGCGGTTTCGCCGTGACCCGCGGCCGCCTCGACGGCGCGATGACCCGAGATGAGGTGCTCGCCCACTCCGGCGACCTGACCCGAGCGGTCGACATCCCCGTCTCCGCCGACCTCGAGGACTGCTTCGCCGCCGACCCTGAGGGCGTGGCCGTCACAATTACCGACGCCATCGCACAGGGGCTCGTCGGCGGGTCGGTCGAGGACTTCACCCGCAACCGCGACGACCCGATCTACGAGCTTGGCCACGCGACGGAGCGCGTCCGCGCTGCGGCCGAGGCCGCACACAAGGGGCCCGTGAATTTCGTCCTGACGGCCCGCGCCGAGAACTACCTCCACGGGCGAAAGGACCTGGCCGACACGATTGCCCGCCTTCAGGCCTACCAAGAGGCCGGCGCCGACGTTCTCTTCGCGCCGCGAGTGGTCGACCCGACCGAGCTGCGCCAGCTCCTCGGCGCGGTCGACGTGCCCGTGAGCGTCCTCATCACGCCGGACGCGCCCACGGTCGGCGGGCTGGCCGAGCTCGGGGTCAGCCGGATCTCGGTCGGAGGCGCCATCGCCGCCGCGGCCTACGGCTTCGCGGTCGAAGCCGTGAAGGAGCTGCAGCAAAAGGGAACGGCGAGCTACTGGGACCGCGCGGGAGCCGCGCGAGAAGCAATGGTCGCGAGCTTCGTCAAGCCCTAGGTTCGGCAGCGAGTTGAGGTGAATCGTTGTTAAAAACCGGCCATCTCCACTGGCTGCGAACCGGGCACCGTTATCAGCGCCCCGTCCAAGTCCCACACAACGCCCTTCCGGAGTGATCCGGAAGGGCGTCGCTGCTCGGTTCTGCCCTCAAACGGCCGTTGCCGTCAGAGCATGAGCTCGTCCGGTCTTACGCGGCCTCGGGTCGGCGTTTTGCGTCTCCGGTCGTAGCCCGGCGACAGGTCTGTTTTGCTCGCCGATGAGGCGCCGTGCCTCTTCGGCGATGTTGCGTGCTGCATTGACGTCACGGTCGATGACGGCCCCACAGTCGGTGCACTCGAAGATCCGGGCCGAGCGGTCCAGCTTGGCTCTCACCGAGCCGCACGACGAGCAGGTCTTCGAACTGGGATAGAAGCGGTCGACCACGACGAGGCGCGTGCCTCGATCGGCGGTCTTATAGGCCAGCTGGCGTCGGAGCTCACCGAGAGAAGCGTCGGACACCGATCGACCGAGGCCACCCTTGTGGGCGCCCATGGACGCCAAGTTGAGGTCTTCAATCCCGATCACGCCGAAGCGGCGCACGAGTTCGTTCGTGATTCGGTGCAGCTCGAGCGCCCTGGTCTTGGCGATGGTGCCGTGGAGGCGTGCCCGGCGCTTGAGCAGCTTCGCTCGGTTCTTCGATCCCCTCTCGGAACGAGAGAGGCAGCGGTCGAGCTTGCGCAGGCGGACGAGCTGCTTGGCAAGTACGGCAGGGTTCTCTACATGACCGCCTGCGTCACTGAGGCAAGGGATGGGTCGTGACAACGTGGCCAGGTGGCGTAGGCCGGCGTCGACACCGACCAGTCGGATGCTCGCCGCTCGGGCCATGGCTTGTCGCCTTGGCGCGCTCAAGTAGCGCACCGAGAAGGCTGCCTGCCACCGCCCACCGCGATAGGAGATGGTGACCTTTTGGATGCTGGCCCGACCGGTCTCGACCAGTTTGTAGAGACGGCGGGTGGACTGGGTCGTGTGGATCCATGCGAGGTACTCACGCCTCCGAGCGACGCCGCGCTCCGGCGTTGCCTGAGGAAGCATGAGACGGACGTGATGACGATCGGCGGCGAGCCAGGAGAGCTGGTGGTTGATCTCGACGAAAGAGATCGAGAGGGTGGATCGCCGACGGCTCTTGGGTCTGGGGAAACCGACTCGCCGTCCTGAGCGCTCGCCTTTCTTCGAGTCGGCGAAGTTCTTGAGCGCCGCTGCGGCTGCGGTCGTACCCGAACGGAAGGCGTGCATCGAGACCTCTCGCCACCACGGGGCGGCCTCTTCCTTGGCCCCGTTCCAGGCACGGCCTTGGGAGTAGGCGGACCACGAGATCGCAGGTGTGAGGCTCCCTTCGGCAACTCCCCCTTCGCGCTCAGTGCGGCGCTGGTGCAAGTTCTCCGCTACCCGGCGGATGGCCCAGTTGTACGCGAAGCGTGCGGCTCCGGCATAGCTGCGGAGGAGGCGCTCTTGGGCCGGAGTCGGGTCGAGCGTGAATACGACCCCTCGGGTGAACAGGTCCTGCTTGATGGGTGGTCCCACGTACTCAGTGTCGTCTCAGGGTGTGACGTTTTTACCAACCAAAGCCTCACCTTGCTGCCGAACCGGTCAAGCCCTGACGGCGACCGTCACCTCGATCTCGACGGCACCGCCACGCGGAAGCGCCGCTACCCCGATCGCCGAGCGGGTGTGGCGCCCTGCGTCGCCGAAGACGTCGGCGAGCACTCGGCTCGCACCGTCGACCACCGTGGGCTGCTCGTGGAAGTCGGGCGCGGAGGCCACGTAGCCGGTCACGGTCAAGACCCGCTCGATCCGATCGAGCGACCCCAGCGCGGCCTCCAACACGGCCAACGCATTCAAGGCGCACACGGCGGCGGCCTCACGTCCTTCGTCCACCGTGACGGTGTCGCCGAGCCGCCCCAGGCAGGTCAGCTCGCCCGCGATCCGCGGCAGCTGGCCCGAGGTGCGCGCCACGCCGTCGTGCACGACGACCGCGTCCAAGGGGTCGTGCGGCGGGTGCGGTCCGTGCAGAGTGAGGCCGAGCTCGGCCAGCCGAGCCCGAACGATGCCGTCGGCCACTCGCTTATCGCATGTACGGGTAGACGCTCGCGAAGTTCGCGTTGACCTTTTCGGGCAACGGGAAGATCCCGCCCAGCTGCTTCGCGCCCCAGATGATCTCGGCGGAGCGCTCGACCAGCGCCGTGTTGTGCATGGTCTTCTCCATGGTGGTGCCGATGGCCACCATGCCGTGGTTGGCGATCAACGCGGCGCCCCTGTTCTCGAGCGCCTTGACCACCTGCTCGGCCAAGTCGGGCGAACCGCTGGGGGCGTACTCCGAACAGCGGATGTCGCCCCCCAGGTAGACGGTGAACTCGTCGATGCAGCTCGGGATGTCCTGGTGCGCCACAGCGAACATCGTGGCGTGCACGGCGTGCGAGTGGATACACACGGCGATGTCCTCGTACGCGTTCATCACCGCCAGGTGGAGGTACTTCTCCGAGGTCGGGCCGCGCTCTCCCACCACCTGCTCGCCGGCCGGGTTCACGATGCAGATGTCGTCCACCGTCATGATGCGGTAGTCGAGCGACGACGGCGTGCAGGCGATGTTGCCGTCCTCCATCCGCGCCGAGATGTTCCCCGACGTCCCTTCGACCAACCCCTTCGACAGGAGCTCCTGGGCCGCGGCGACGATCTGTTCGGGTGCATTCGGAATGCTGGTGGCCATGGCCGGGCTCCTCACCGCTCGGTACCGCTCAATTGGGTCGACCGGGCGAATCCCGTCGGCCCCGTGGTCGCCCGAATCGTACTGCCCCGGGAGCAACCCTGACACCGCTGTCAGTAAACGGGGGCCCGAGTACAGTGCGCCGTCATGGGACTTCTCGAGGGCCGCTCGGCGGTGGTGACAGGAGCGGGTCGGGGCATCGGGCGGGACATCGCCCTCTGCCTGGCCGCCGAGGGCGCGCAGGTGGTCGTCAACGACGTCGGCGTGACCCTGGGTGGTGAGGGCACCGCAGAGGACCCCGCCGCGCAGGTGTGCAAGGAGATCGAGGCGGCCGGCGGCACGGCCGTGCCGAACCACGATTCGGTGAGCGACTTCGCCGCCGCCGCCAACATCATTCAAACGGCCGTCGACAACTTCGGGAAGATCGACATCGTCGTCAACAACGCCGGCATCGTGCGCGACCGCACCCTCGTCAAGATGGATGAGTCCGACTACGACGCCGTGATCGCCGTGCACCAGAAGGGGACGTTCAACACGGTGCGCCACGCGGCGCCGCTCATGAAGGACGCCGGCTACGGCCGCATCGTGAACATCACGTCGTCGGCAGGCCTGCGCGGCAACTTCGGCCAGACCAACTACGGCGCCGCCAAGGCGGCGATCATGGGCATGACGTTCGTGTGGGCGCTCGAGCTCGGCAAGTACGGCATCACGGCCAACGCCGTGGCCCCGGCTGGCTTCACCCGGATGACCGAGGGCCTGTACGAAGGCGCCGAGCCGCCGGCAGACCAGGACGCCGCGCTCAACGCGCCGCTGATCGCGTTCCTTGCTTCGGAGGGCGCGTCCTACGTCAACGGACAGGTGCTCGGGCGCACCGGCTTCGCCTACACGCTTTTCCAGACACCACGGCAGATCGCGACGATGTGGCGCGAGGGTGGCTGGACGCCCCAGGAGGTCGCCGACCACTTCCACGAAGTACTGGGCCAGCATCTCCAACCCGTCGGCATGGGCGAACACCCACTTCTGGGCAAGAAGGGGTAAGCCCGCCGGGCCGGTTGGCCGCGGACCGACGCGGCGGCCTCAACCGGATCCTGTAGCGTCAACCCCCGGAACGGACCGGCGACCGGTCGGAAAGGCGGGGTCACCATGCGCAGGATCGCCCTCTCTTCGCTGTTGGGAGTCCTTCTCGTTGCCTTGGCCCTCTCGGGGCCCGCGGCCGCGCTCCCGGCCAGCCCGACGTTCGTCCTGCAGACGTTGACGTCGACCTCGTCCGGCGCCTTCGCCGGGCTGAACGGCATCTCCTGCAAGTCCGTGACGGCATGCGTCGCCGTCGGGACCACCAAATCCTCGGGCTCGACGGTGGGGCTCGCCGCCGTACTGGACGGGAACACCTGGACGCTGAGCGACATCATCCAGTCGGGTGTGACCTCTCCGACACTCAACGGCGTGTGGTGCGTTTCCGACACTTCGTGCGTCGCGGTCGGGAGCCAAACCCAACCGCTCCTCGGGGTCGGACCGCTCGTCGAGACGCTGAGCGGCACGAAGTGGACCGCAGTGACTTCCGGGCTCGAGCCGACGGGCGGGATCCACGGCGTCCTCTCGTCCGTTTCGTGCGTGTCGAGCACATCGTGCGTCGCGGTCGGGACGTACGTGCTCGCAGGGAACAACCACGTCCTCGTCGACACGCTGTCCGGCACGAAGTGGACGGCGTCGGAGGCGGCCCTACCGGGCGGCGCGACGGCTGCGGCGGCGGGCGGCATCCAGTGCTTCGCCGCGACGTCCTGTCTCGCCGTGGGCGCGTCGAGCGCCGGCGGCACAGTCTCGTCATTGGTCGAGACGCTGTCGGGCACCACGTGGACCGCCTCGACGCTGCACGCGGGAGACGCGCTGACCTCGTTGTCGTGTCCGGCCGCCGGTTCGTGCACTGCCGCCGGCGACACCGCCAGTCAGGCCGTGGCGGAGGTCCTCTTGTCGGGGACATGGACGCGTACCGTGATCCCGCTCCCCGCCGGCACGACCTCGATTCAGCTCAACGGCGTCTCGTGCACCACGGACGGCTCGGGTGAGTGCCTCGCGGTCGGCGGCTATGTCGGGACGGCGCCCGACAACAAGGCGGACCACGCGCTCGTCGAGTTCGGCTCCGGTGGCACCTGGCAGGCAACGACAGGGCTCGACCCGACGAGTCCCGCCGGCCACGTCCTTCTCAACGGTGTGTCGTGCCCGATCGACATCAGCAGTTGCACCGGCGCCGGCGACGACACCGTCGGGTCGGTCCAGGCGGCCGAAGCGCTGTACGCGTTCCCTCCCACCTGCAACGGCGGCCCGGCGTGCGTCGCGGCGGGCGGCGGCTACCAACTGGTCGCATCGGATGGCGGGGTCTTCAACTACGGCTCCGCCGGCTTCTTCGGCTCCACGGGCGGGCTCCACCTCAACGCCCCGATCGTCGGCATGGCGCCGACGCCGGACGGAGCCGGATACTGGCTCGTGGCGTCCGATGGCGGCGTCTTCAACTACGGCGATGCCGGGTTCGCCGGTTCCGCCGGCGCGCTCCGTCTCAACAAGCCGATCGTCGGCATGGCGGCGACGTCCGACGGTGGTGGGTATTGGCTCGTCGCCTCCGACGGCGGCATCTTCACGTACGGCGATGCGATGTTCCATGGCTCGGCCGGGGCGCTGCACCTCAATGCGCCGATCGTCGGCATGGCGGCGACGTCCGACGGTGGTGGGTACTGGCTCGTCGCCTCCGACGGCGGCATCTTCACCTACGGCGATGCCAGCTTCTACGGGTCGACGGGTGCGCTCCACCTCAACGCGCCGGTGGTGGGGATGGACTCCTCGACCGACGGCGGCGGGTATTGGCTGGTGGCCTCCGACGGGGGCATCTTCAACTACGGCGACGCCGGGTTCTTCGGCTCGGCGGGCAGCATCCGCCTCAATGCTCCGATCGTGGGCATGAGCTAGGCACTCCTGCCCCGAGGCGCGCCGCCAAACGGGCTCGAGGGGCGGCCCGTCAGCCGGGCTAGATAGGGTGGGAGCGCTCAGCATCGAGACTTCGACGAGGGAGGGCTTCCCCATGGACGTGCGCGACAAGATCTACATCAACGGGGCCTGGGTCCCCTCAACCGGGTCCGGCACCCTCGAGGTCATCGACTCGGGCACCGAGGAGGTCTTCGCCACCATCCCCGAGGGGACGGCCGAGGACGTCGACAAGGCGGTGCAGGCGGCCGCCGCGGCGTTCCCCGCTTGGGCCGCCACCTCTCGAGAGGAGCGGGGCAAGCTTCTCAAGCGCATCGGCGAGGCCCTGGCTGCCCGCACCGACGAGATCGCGCAGGTAATCAGCCACGAGGTCGGCATGCCGATGACGCTCTCGGGCTCCATCCAGGTCGGGCTGCCCGCCGGAGCCTTCGCCGACGCCGCCAACGCCGCCGAGGAGTTCCAGTGGGAAGAGGAGTTGGGCAACTCGCTCGTCGTGCACGAGCCCGTCGGCGTCGTAGGCGCCATCACGCCCTGGAACTTCCCGCTGTACCAGGTCGTGCTGAAAGTCGCACCGGCCCTGGCCGCCGGCTGCACCGTCGTGCTCAAGCCGAGCGAGGTGGCGCCGATCAACGCTTTCATCCTGGCCGACATCATCGACGAGGTCGGCCTGCCCGCCGGCGTCTTCAACCTGGTCAGCGGTGTCGGTCCGGTGGTCGGCGAGGCCATCGCCGCGCACCCGAAGGTCGACATGGTGTCCTTCACCGGCTCCACCCGGGCCGGACGGCGAGTCATGGAACTGGCCGCCGAGGGCATCAAGCGCGTCTCGCTCGAATTGGGCGGCAAGTCGGCCAACATCCTGCTCGACGACGCCGACCTTGCCGCGGCCGTGCCGGCTGGAGTGTTCGCCTGCTACATGAACTCGGGCCAGACGTGCTCGGCGTTGACCCGCATGCTCGTCCCGCGCGACAAGCTGGCCGAGGTGGAGCAACTCGCGGCGGGTGCTGCGGCCGGCTTCGCTCCCGGCGACCCCTTCGAGCCCGGCAAGCTCCTCGGCCCCCTCGTCTCGGCCGTCCAGCGCGACCGCGTGCGTGGCTACATCAACAAGGGGATCGAGGAGGGCGCCAAGCTGGTCGCCGGTGGGGCCGACGCACCCGAGGGATTGGAGAAGGGCTTCTTCGTCCAGCCCACAGTTTTTTCCGAGGTCACGCCGGATATGACCATCGCCCGGGAGGAGATCTTCGGCCCGGTGCTCTCGATCATCCCTTACGACACCGAGGAAGAGGCGATCGAAATCGCCAACGACACGCCCTACGGCCTGTCCGGAGGGGTCTGGAGCAGCGATCCGGCCCGGGCCGAGCGCGTCGCTCGCGCCATGCGGACCGGTCAGGTCGACATCAACGGTGGTGCCTTCAACCCGGGCGCGCCCTTCGGCGGTTACAAGCAGTCGGGCAATGGGCGAGAGCGCGGCAAGTACGGGCTCGAGGAGTTCGTCGAGACGAAGGCGATGCAGCGCTAGGACGTCTGCAGCGCCCCGTTCGCTGAGACCGGGGCGCTGCGCATCATGCCGTCGCGCCGAGCCCGGTTGCGCCGGACCCTTGTGGTGGCGCTCGCCATCGCCGTAATAGGCGGTGGCGCCGCGCTCGCCGTCCTGGCGACACGGTCGTCGCCGACGACGCACGCGGCCGCAACCGCGACGACGACCACGACGACTGCTCCTCCGACGACGACGACTTCGAGCACGACGACGACCACGACGACCGATCCGGGGACGCTGCCCCAGACGATGCAGCTCCCGGCGTCGACCGACCCGCAGTTCACGGCCGAGAT
>DATMMN010000196.1:0-2335 GCA_035569675.1 Acidimicrobiales bacterium
GGTACCCTCACAACTTGGCTGTCGTCCCGGGACGGTGACCGTAGCTCAATTGGTTAGAGCACTGGACTGTGGCTCCAGGGGTTGAGGGTTCGATTCCCTTCGGTCACCCCACTCCTGAAAGCCGACGGGCCTGAAGGCGGAAGCGCAGGACTCAGGCGCCCATAGCTCAGCTGGATAGAGCGTTAGCCTCCGGAGCTAAAGGTCAGAGGTTCGAATCCTCTTGGGCGCACCATTTCGGGGGTAGGAGGTAGCAGCACCCGCTACGACGCGGGCCGTTAGCTCAGTTGGTAGAGCAGCTGACTCTTAATCAGCGGGTCCAAGGTTCGAGTCCTTGACGGCCCACCAATCGAATCGGGCGCTTCCGGAGCATCGGGGGCGCCCGAGCCCTTCTTGGCTTGATCAGCGCACCGTTCTGGTAGAAATTCCCGAGACACGCTGGTTGTCCAAGCCGAGCCGGGGAGATCAGCCGTCGGGTGGGTGGATCGGTAGGGCAGGAGGGCGGAGAACGGACGCTCTATCGTGAGCTGTCAGGCTCTCACTCCGTGACGAGCGTCCCGCCCTCGGCGTACGACGTGATCCTGCACGGCGGGAAGGTCGTTACGCTCGATCGGGCGTCCCGGATCGTCGAGGCGCTCGGCGTGCGCGCCGGACGCATCGCCGCCGTCGGGGCCGCGCCGGAGATCCTCAAGGGCCGGAGCCCGGGCACCCGCGTCATCGACATCTCGGGCAGGACGGTGACGCCCGGCTTCTGCGACGGGCACCCGCACATGGATCGCTCGGGCCTCCGGAGCCTCGGCGGCATCCCGCTCGACGGCTGCGACTCCGTGGCGCAGATCGTCGAGGTCGTGAGCGAGGCGGCCGCGCGCACGCCGGCGGGACGGTGGATCGTCCTGATGCCGATGGGCACCGATCCACTCGGCTACGTGTATCGTCCCGACCAACTGAAGGAAGGCTGGTTTCCGACGCGGTACGACCTCGACGCCGTCGCGCCGGACCACCCGGTCTACATCCGCGCGCCGTGGGCGTGGTGGAGCCACCGTCCGTTTCCCTCGGTCGCGAACACGCGCGCCCTCGCGCTCGCTGGCGTCACCCGCGCGACCGAGGCGCCGTACAACGTGACGATCGTCAAGGACGTTCGCGGCGAACCGACCGGCGTGTTCCTCGACGAGAACCGGACACCCCTGCTCGAGTACACGCTGATGGCTTGCGTGCCCCGGGTGAGCTACGAGGACCGCGTCACCAGCGTCCGCCTCGCGTCGGCAATCTACAGCGCGGCCGGCACCACGGCCGGGTACGAGGGCCACGGGCTCACGCCGGCAATCCTCGACGCCTACCGGCACGTGCACGCGGCGGGTGAGTTGACCGTGCGCATGCAGCTTGCGCTCAGCCTGCCCACGGCCGCCTTCGACGACGGGCGGACGGCCGACCTGCTCTATCACTGGGCGCCGACGCTGCGCGGGCGCGGCAGCGGCGACGACATGCTGAAGTTCGAAGGCGTCGCCTTCGACATCAGCGATCCCCGAACCGCGGCGATCCTGGCGCGCAGCTATCCGTACGAGCAGTGGGCAGGGCATTTCCCGCAGGCCCTCTCCTACGAGCGTTTCGTCGAGCTGGGCGTGCTGGCAGCGCGGCTCGGCTTGCGCGTGAACTGCTGCGTGCCGTACGACTTCGAGCGTGTGCTGCGCGCGTACGAGGCGATCGACGCCGAGGTGCCCATCCGGGATCGGCGCTGGGTCGTCATCCACGTGACCGAGGCGTCATCGGAGCAGATCCGCCGGATGAAGGCGCTCGGCGTGGTCGCGACCGTCAACCCGGGCTTTATGTACATGGCGTCAGACCGGTTTGGCCTCGCCACCCTGGGCGAGCGGGGGACGCCGATCCGACAGCTCCTCGACGCCGGGATCCCGGTGGCGCTGTCGACCGACAACGTGCCCCATTCGATGCTGTTCGCGATGCAGCAGGCGCTCACCCGCTGGGACGACGATTCTCACCGGCGCCTGGGCCCGAGCGGGCTCACGCGCGAGGACGCGCTCAGGATGGCCACGCAGGCCAGGCACGTCCTCACGTGGGAGGAAGACGACCGGGGCACGCTCGAGGTCGGCAAGGTGGCCGACTTCGTTGTGCTCGGTGACGATCCCCTGACGTGCCACGAGGAGGCGATCGCGCGGATTCCCGTCGAGCAGACCTGGGTCAGCGGCCGGCGCGTGTTCCCGGGCGCGTGAACCGGAGCGTCGGCGTCAGCGCGATCGCGGGCAGCGCCGCGACGGCAATGGGCAGGAAGGCCGCGCGCGGCGCGCTGGTCGCGTCCCACGCGGCGCCGGCCAGCACCGAGACC
>DATMMN010000197.1:0-24446 GCA_035569675.1 Acidimicrobiales bacterium
CCAACGACTGGTGCGGACGCGGATAGGCCCGGTGCGCGACACCACGCTGGCCCCGGGGCGTTGGCGCGCGCTGAGTCCCGGGGAGGTGCAGGCCCTCGCCGCCTCGTCTCGTTAACCCGGCGGGGGATCCGTGTGGGTGGGACACCCAAAGAAGACCTTGTCAGCAGGGGAGATGCGGCGGCGACCGGTAGAGTGGCCGGCCATGGCACCCGCTCTCACGGTCAGGGGTCTGCGCGGGGCCACGACGGTCGACGCCGACACCGTGGCCCAGGTCACGGAGCGCTCGCAGGAGTTGATGCGCGAGCTCATGGCCCGCAACGAGCTGGCCGAGGACGACATCATCAGCGTCCTCTTCACCGCCACGGCGGACGTGACGAGCACGTTCCCCGCCACCGCCATCCGCGAAATCGGCTTCGGCGCCGTTCCGCTGCTCTGTGCCGCCGAGATCGCCGTGCCCGGCTCGATGCCCAGGTGTATCCGGGTGCTGCTCCACGTCAACACGCCAAGGTCCCGCGACGAGATGCACCACGTCTATCTCCACGGCGCCCAAGGGCTCCGCGATGACCTCCCCGACTGAGGGCGGGACGCGTCGCCGGGCGCTCGTCGTCGGGACCGGGCTGATCGGGGGGTCCATCGCCCTCGGGCTCCGGCGCCGGGGCTGGCACGTATCCGGGCTCGACAACGACGAGGGCCGGCCGTTCGAAGCCAAGAAGAGAGGCGTCATTGATGCCGTGCAGGACGACCTCCAGGCGGAGGTCATCTTCGTCGCCGTCCCCGCGACCTCGGTCCCCGAGGTTGTCCATCGTCTCTTGGAGGACTCCGATCGGCGCAAGGACGTCGTCATCACCGACGTCAGCGGCGTGAAGGCAGCGATCGTCGCGCAGGCTGATCATCCCCGCTTTATAGGCGGTCACCCCATGGCCGGCTCCGAGCAGGTCGGATTGCATGGCGCCGATCCTGACCTCTTCGAGGGCGCGGTGTGGGTGCTGACGCCGACGGCCGCGACGGACCTCGAATCGTTCGACCGCCTCAAGGGCGTCGTCATGAGCTTGGGTGCGGACGTCCTCGTCCTCTCGCCAGAAGACCATGACCGCCTGGTCGCTGTTGTGTCGCACGTCCCGCACCTGGTCGCTGCGACGCTCATGAACGCGGCCAGCGCTGGGGCCGAACAGGACGGCGCACTGCTTCGGTTAGCTGCAGGCGGATTCCGCGACATGACCCGCGTCGCTGCGGGCCATCCCGGGATCTGGCCGGATATCTGCGCCGAGAACGCCTCCGCCATCGTCGACGCGCTCGACGCGCTGGTCGGAGACCTCTCCGCAATGCGGAAGCGGGTCGCGGCCCAGGACCGCGACGGCCTGCTCAGCGTCTTGGAGAAGGCCTCTGCCGCGCGGCGCAATTTGCCCCTTCGGATCGCCCGGCCCGAGCGCCTAGCCGAATTGCGGATCCGAGTGCCGGACCGTCCCGGGGAGCTCGCTGTCATCACCTCGGTCGCGGCCGAGGAGGGAATCGGTATCTACGACATCGAGATCGCGCACTCGGCCGAGGGTCCGAGTGGCGTCCTGATCCTCATCGTTGACGGCGCCGACGCCGAGACTCTCGCCGCGGCAGTCGAGGCCAAGGGTTACCGCTCCCAGGTAGCCCACCTCTCATGACGGCGCGCATCCTCGTCGTCGAGGGCGGCGTGCCATGCCGGGGTGTCGTCCGCACGCCGGGTGAGAAGTCGATCTCGCACCGGTCCGTCCTCCTGGCCGCGCTCGCCGAGGGCACCTCGGTCGTCCACGGGCTCAGCGACGGCGCCGACGTTGCCGCCTCGCTTGCCGCCGTCGAGGCGATGGGCGTCGAGGTCGAACGGCCGGCCGAGGGCACGGTCATGCTGCACGGAGGACGCGCTCGTCTGCACAGCGCGGCACACCCGCTCGACTGCGGGAACTCCGGCACATCGATGCGGTTGTTGTGCGGCTTCGTCGCCGGCTTCCAATGGGTGACCGAACTGGTCGGCGACGTATCGCTCTCCCTTCGGCCGATGGACCGGGTGGCGGAACCGCTCGCACTCATGGGGGCGTCTGTCAGCGGACGAGGTGAACGCTGCCTGCCGCCACTGCGTGTCGAAGGTGGCGCGCTGCACGGCATCGACTGGACGTCGAAGATGGCCAGCGCGCAGGTCAAGTCCGCCATCCTGCTGGCGGGCCTCTCGGCGACGGGCGAGACGGTCGTCCGCGAGCGGGTGACGACGCGGACACACACCGAGGAGATGCTGGCCGAGGCGGGAGCGGACATCACGGTCGAGCCGTGGGGCGAGGGCCGCGTCGTCACCGTCCGTCCGTCCGCGCTCAAGCCGGTCGAGCGCACCGTTCCGGGGGATCCCTCAGCCGCCGCGTTCTTTGCGGTCGCGGGCGCAGCGGTGCCCGGGAGCGCGGTCGACGTAGCGGACGTCTACGCCGGCCCGGCCCGGCTCGGCTTCGTGAGCGTGCTGCAGCGCATGGGCGCGGACATCACCCTGACGAGCGCCGAGGGCAATGCGGCCGGCACCCGCACCGCGACCATCCGCGTCCGGGCGACGACCCACCCCCTGCAGGCGACCGACGTTCCAGCGGCGGAGATCCCCTCGCTCGACGAGGTCCCGGCCCTGGCGGTCGCGGCTGCCGTCGCCGTGGGCACCACGGTCTTCTCCGACGTGGGTGAGCTCCGGGTCAAGGAGATCGATCGTCTGACCGCCGCGGTCGAAATGGTCGAGGCGTTCGGCGCGTCTGCACGCGTGGAGGGCGACACTCTTTCGGTCACGGGAGTCGGCGGAACGCTGCGCGGGGCCCGCTTCGACAGCCGTGGCGATCACCGGATGGCCATGGCAGCAGCGGTCGCGGCACTCGCCGCCGCACCCGGTGAGCGGAGCCTCATCACGGGCTTCGACGCGGCGGCTACCAGCTACCCCGGCTTCGCGGACGACCTCCGGGACCTGACCGCGTCGGGACCAGAGGAAGGACAAGACCGGGCCCCACGAGCGCTGCTCGTCGCCATCGACGGCCCCGCGGGTGCCGGCAAGTCGACCGTTTCGACCGCAGTGGCCCGTCATCTGGGCCTCGAACGGCTCGATACCGGAGCGATGTACCGCGCCGTCGCCGCCCTCGCCCTCGAGCGCGGCGTCGCACCCGACGATGCCCCCGCCGTGGCCGCGCTGGCCACTGGGGCCGAGATCGTCGTCGGACCCCAAGTGACCATCGACGGGATTGACGTGACCCATAAGATCCGCTCGCCCGAGGTCGGGCGCGCCGTCTCCGTCGTGGCCGCGAATCCCGAGGTCCGCGCACAGCTCGTGAAGCGACAGCGGGCGTGGGCGGCGACTCACGGCGGTGGGGTGGTGGAGGGCCGCGACATCGGCTCGGTCGTGTTCCCCGAAGCCGAGGTCAAGGTGTACCTCACCGCGTCGCCCGAGGAACGGGCGCGACGACGCCACGACGAAGCCCCCGAGGGCGTGGCCCGGCGGGATCGGATCGACTCCACCCGTGACGCATCCCCGTTGCGGCAGGCCGACGACGCCCACCACCTCGATACGACCGGCCGCACGGTGCAGGATGTAGTCGAGGAGGTGTTGTCGTGGCTGTGAACATCAACGCGCCCGAGCCGGGCGCCGGACCCGAACCGGAAATCGAGGACGCGTCCGGGACGGCCATCGCGCCCGGCCGCCACCAGGTCTTCGAGATCAATCCGAACTACACACCGCTCTACCGCGTCGAGCGGACGATCTTCGTGACCGCGTTGTGGACGTGGTTCCGCCCCAAGGTCTCCGGCAGGGAACACGTGCCGGAGACGGGACCGGTGATCCTGGCCCCGGTGCACCGCTCGTTCGCCGACTTCGGGTTCGCAGCCTTCTGCACCGACCGCAAGCTCTTCTTCATGACGAAGGACGAGATGTGGAACAACAAGTACCTCGGCAAACTGCTGCTCTCGGTCGGCGCCTTCCCCGTGCACCGCGAGTCTGCCGACCGCGAGGCGTTGCAACGGGCCGAAGAGGTCCTACGCAAGGACAGCCCACTCGTGCTCTTCCCCGAAGGGACGCGGCGCGAGGGCCCAGTGATCAAGGACCTAATGGAAGGTGCCGCGTTCCTCTCGGCGCGCACCGGAGCGCCGATCGTTCCGATCGGCATCGGCGGTTCCGACCTGGCCATGCCGAAGGGGTCGGCCATCCCCAAACCGCGGACCATCCAAGTGGTGATAGGCCCTGCCATTCCACCGCCGCCTCGGACCGGCGGAGGGCGCGTGTCGCGTTCCTCCGTGCGTGCCGCTACTGAGGCGCTGGTTCCGAAGTTGCAGGCCGTCTACGACGAAGCGCGGGCGCGCACCGGGCGGTACTGAAGACCGGCAGCATGTCCTACTCAGGCACTTGTGCGGGGATGGTCCGCAGAGCACATCTGAGCGTCAGATTCAAAGAGTAGGAGCGGAGCGGCCCAGACGCATTGCATGCTTCGGACCTCCTGCGGAGGCCGCCGCACCGGCGTGAGCTAGGGCTGTACGAGGTTGTGGAGTTCGATGACTTCTCGTTTGATCTCGAAGGGGACATTCGGCTTGACATTCTCGTTGAAGAACTTCTCAGACTGCTCGCGGCTCTCCCACACCTCACCTACACCGACGCCGTCTGGAGTCTTGTACGCAACGTGGATGATGAATCCCGGCTGCTTCTTTACCAGTTCCGTGAGACCTTCCCCAGCCTGGTCATAGTTCGACAAATCCATTCCGGCCGCGGACATCCTTGCGAGTATTGCCATGATCCCTCCCTGTAAGCCTGTAGTAGATCATCACTGTCTACACCGACCCCCCGTTGCATGCTCGGTAATTCGCGTTGGCCCGTGAATGGGGGGTTCGATAGCCGCCTGCCACATACCGCCGGATGCAAGTGCGCCTGCCTGATCAACTAAGCGGTTGGGGCAAACTCCATCACGGTCACGCCCAGCTTGGTTAAGAAGCTCCGGTAGTCAGTTTCGACCCACTCTTCTGCCAATCGACCAGCTTCGTCATATCGGAAAGTGCCGATTACTTCCCACTCGATGTGCTCACCCGTGGCGTTGACCGGGCCGATGGGTGAGTGAGTAAACACGTCTGTGAAATCCCCAGAGAAGATGGTCCTGGCCGCAAGAAAGGTGCCATCAACAATGATCTGCTCTCGCACGATGCGGAGACCGGTGAAAGCTGACCGCAATGAGGCGAAGTAAGCACGGAGTTCTTCGTAGCCAAGTTCACCGCCTGGTCCGTGGAAGATGTAATCCTCGGCGAAGTAGGCCCTGAGCTTCGCATCGTCCTCTTTGGCTATTGCTTCGTTGCCGATGCGAATCAGATCGTGAGCCAGCGGATTGTCAGAGATGAAGTCTGGCATGTCCCTCCTTTGACCGAAGTAGTCGTCATCCCACGCCGCTCGGCGGCATGCGCTCAGCGAGACGAGCCAGGTTCAGTAACTGACGACGGGCCATGACCAGATCGCCTACCGAGAGCAGCGGAGCGACGATTCCACCTCGCGCCATCACAACCTTGAGGAGAAGCCGAGTCGTCACGCCTTGGGGGACAAGGACATATGACATGACTGCTCCCATGATCTTGGCAGTCAGATCCACACCAGGGCTCACCGCAATGATCCGTCCCAATCGCCTCCCTCCGAATGCTGTGGTGAAGGGCTCCCCGGGGACAGGCTCTGGGAGGTTGTGAAGCCGTCGTGGCGAGCTGCGCCCGAGGTTGTCGATCCAGTCATACGAGTACGGCCCGAGGCGTATTTGGGCCACCCAAGGCCAGACTCGCGGGGGCGGGACTTGCACCGTGACACCACGCCATACCTGCATTCCCGGGTGTGGCACGACGTCATCACAGGGATAGCTGCGCGTGATCTCGGCCTCGGTCACGCCCCAACGGTCGCCGATCACGAACCTCTCCCAGGTCGGCGGCCTAGCTGCGTCCTTAGAGCCTCGGTGGAGACCACTGCCACATCTTCATGCCTGTCGTCGGTGCGTGCCCCAATTCGCCGTGATCGAGCGTTGAGTCACGCCCAGGTAAGTTCTCCTCGTGACAATGCCCGAATCGATTGAGACGCGTGCCCGTCCGCCCAAACAGGAGCAGATGGATGCATCGCCGGACATCGTCGAGGTGGTGCCTGGCATTCTGCGTCTTCAGCTGCCGATCGATTTCACCGGTTTGGGCCACGTCAACACGTACGCCCTCGAGGATGACGATGGTTTCACCTTGGTCGATCCAGGGCTCCCGGGCGAAGAGTCGTGGAAGGCGCTCCGAGGTCGTATGGACGCGGCGGGGATCCCCTTGAATCGGGTCCACACCATCGTCGTCACGCATTCGCACCCTGACCATTTCGGCGGCGCCGGGCTTTTAGCCGAGGAGAGCGGAGGCGCCATCGTGGCTTCCGACCGCTTCCGCACCTTCTTTGATCCCGATGAGATCGATGATCGCGAACTCGAAGCGTCCGACGATATTGATCCGGCTGAGAGCCCGATCCTGAATGTCCGTCTCGAGCGCCCCGCACCTTGGGGCGGGTCAACAATCGGACCACCACCAGAAGCGCGAGCCAAGATGCTCGCTCATCGCGAGCAGCTCTTTAAGTGGTTCAAGCCACCGCGTCCCACGCACCGCCTGACTGATAGTGACCACATCACGTTGGGCGGCCGGGACTGGGTTGGCCTTTTCACCCCGGGGCACACTGACGATCATCTTTGTCTTTACGACGAAGAGGAAGGGGTACTGCTGGCAGGCGACCAGGTGTTGCCCACCATCACCCCTCACATCTCGGGCCTGATACCAGGCGACCCACTCCTCATGTACATCGAGTCGCTCGACCGCCTATCAGACCTGCCCCACGTGTCCACCGTGCTCCCGGCGCACGGACAACCCTTCAACGATCTGCCCGGCCGGACCGAGGAGATCAAGCGCCACCACGACGAACGATTGGAACGGCTGCTCCAGATCTGTGACGCCTCAGGCAGGGCCAACGTCGTCGAGCTCTCGCATGAACTGTTCGCCCCGCGGTCATGGGGCTCCATGGCCGAAGCCGAGACCTTCGCGCACCTAGAGCACTTGCGGGCCACGGGGGCTGTACAGCGTTACGAAGAGGCCGGCATCTTGCTGTACCACGTCTAACACGAATGTCGGGAAGAGACGATGCCCTCGAACGCCGGCATGAGTGGCGCACCCGTCGATCTGTCAGCGCGGGATCAACGGTGCGTCATCACCTGCTTGCCGTATCCGCCTCAGCCAACGGCGGATGCCGCTGGGCACGGCGGTACTTCCACCATGTGTCCAGCACGACGCGCCCGTAGCGGACGCCGAACAGCCAGTTCTTCCCCTTCTTGGTCGTGCCAGACGCACGGGGCAGCCAGACGGTGGGGCGCTCAGTGACCCGCCAGCCGCGCTTCATGGCGATGATGAGGAGCTCGGCCGTCTGGTACTGCGGTTGGACAAGACGGTGGGCGACGTCGTCGAGCATGCTCACTCGCAAGGCCCGGTAGCCGTTCGAGGTGTCGGTCAGCTTGGTATGCCCCATGGCGCTCATGGTCCACGAAAAGACCCGGACGCCGGCTTTGCGGAAGCGATCCGTTGTGGTGTCTCGCCCGAGGACGCGGGAGGCAACAACGAAGTCCGCCTCGTCGTCCACCAGGGGCTGGAGCATGACCGGGATCTCGGACGGGTCATTCTGACCGTCGGCGTCGAGCGTCACTACGTATTGCGCTCCCAGCTCGATGCACAGGGCGTAGCCGACGCGCAACGCATACCCGTGGCCGAGGTTCTCGCTCAGCACAAAGGTGACCGCGCCGGATTCTTTCGCGATCTCGTCCGTCCGATCGTTCCCGCCGTCGACGACCACGAGAGTGGTGACCGCCAGTCCGCAGGCCTCGCGAGGGACGGCGGCCAGGACCGGCCCGATGTTGCCCTCTTCCTCGTACGCGCAGATGAGCGCGACCACCGGGGTGAGCTTCAGGTCTGGGTGCCGGGTCTCGAATTCTTGGCGAGACGTCTCGATGGCGCGACGCGCGCGTTGAGGGTCAGTGTGAATGCTGGCGCCCGAGGTGGCGCCGCGTCGAGAGGTCAAAGGGAGTGGGGCGTGGCGAAGACCTGGCGGACCAGGGGCTCGAAGTGCGAGAGCGGCTTGGTGGGGTAGTCGGGGTCGAAGCTCGTCTGGTCCCATTCGTCGGCGAACTGTTCGGCCAGCGCGTACCAGGACTCGCCCACGTACTTGTCCCGCGCGTTCGGGTCTTGGCCGAGATACTCGTAGTAGTGCCTGCCCTGGAAGTCCTGGTGGGCCCGGATCATCTGGTAGGTCTCGTCGTGGACGTAGGGACGCAGGATCTCCGCGGCGATCATGGGGTGGTTCATCACCGACACCGCCTTGCCGATGTCGTGGCACAGCGAGGCCACGACGACCTCGTCACTGGCGCCGGCCTCCTCGGCGCGTGTCGCCGTCTGCAGCGAGTGGACGAGTTGATCAACCTCGAACCCGTCGGTTATCTCCTCGAGCGAGGCCAGCATGGCCAGGACGCGGTCAGCCACGCGGGGCTGGTTCTGGATCGACTCGACGACGATCGTGTCCCACTGCGCTTTGGTCGACTGGTCCATTCGGGTGAACGTCATGTCCTGATTATCCCCCAAGGTTCACGAAGCGAGTAGGTCGAGGACATCCGCGGCGGACACGACACGGTCCTGGCCCGCCGGATCGGCTCGGTCCGAACCGGGGCGGCCGGACAGAAAGGCCAGCGTAGACCCCACGGCGCGCAAGAGCTCGCGGAGCTCGGGTGGAGGCGGGAAGTACTCGTCCTCGGTCGTCACGGTGACTTCGGTGACGCCTTCGGCTGGGGCCAGGCGCTGTATGACCTCCTCGACGAGGGCCTCGGGGGCCGAGGCGCCCGCAGTGACGCCGACAATCCCGGAGAGGTCGTCGGGGAGCTCGTCGGCCTCGTTGACGCGCAGGACGCGGGGGCAGCCGCCGGCGCGGGCGACCTTCTCGAGCGCCACGGTGTTCGACGAGTTGGCCGAGCCGATCACGACGACGGCGTCGGCCTCGGAGGCGATTGCCTTGAGCGCAGCCTGACGGTTGGTGGTGGCGAAGCAGAGGTCACTGCGGTTCGGCATCCAGAGGTCGGGAAACCGGATGCGGGCGGCCTCCATGAGGCCCCGCCATTCGTCGTGGCTGAGCGTCGTCTGGGCCAGGAGTGCGACGGGCGTCTGGGCGGGATCGAGGTCTCCCAGCGCGTCGAGGTCCTCCTCGTGCTCGAGCAAGCGGACGGATTCGGGGGCCACCGCCATGGTGCCCACGGCCTCCTCGTGGCCTGCGTGGCCGACGTAGAGCACCGTGTAGCCCTTGCGGCTGCGCACCTTCATCTCGTGGTGCACCTTGGTCACGAGCGGGCAGACCGCATCGACGACTACGCCGTCGCGGGCCCGGGCCGAGTCCACGACCGCCGGGGCCGAGCCGTGGGCGCTCAGCATGAGCGGCGCGCCCTCGGGGACGTCTGCCACGTCGTCGACGAAGATCACGCCCTGCGCACGGAACCGCTCGACCACGTGCCGGTTGTGGACGATCTCGTGGTAGCAGTACACGGGCGGATCGAAGACCCGCACCATCCAGGCCAGGGCCTTGATGGCCTTTTCGACCCCGGCGCAGAAGCCTCGGGGCTGGGCGAGCATGACGCGGTCGACTCCGGGCACAAAGTCCAGGTTATCGGCGGTAATCTGGTCGCCATGTCAGCACCCACGGTGACTTCGGTCACCGCGGCGTCGCCGGCGGCCCGGGCCGGTCTGGCCGTGGGTGACGAGCTCCTCAGTATCGATGGGCACGAGCCGCGCGACGTCATCGACTTCCAACGCCTCAGCGACGGCGCGGACCTCGGCGTCCTCGTCCGGCGGTCGGGCGCGCCCCTGCCACGGCTGGTGCGGGTGGACAAGGCGCCTGGCGAGCCCCTCGGGGTCGAGGTGTCCTCGGCGGTCTTCGACCGCATCCGGACGTGCGACAACCACTGTGCGTTCTGCTTCATCTACCAGCTGCCGAAGGGCATGCGGCGCAGCATGTACCTGAAGGACGACGACTACCGCCTGTCGTTCCTGTACGGGAACTTCACGACGCTCACCCGCTTCACCGAGCTCGACGCCGAGCGGATCCTGACCGAGCGACTCGGACCATTGTTCGTTTCGATCCACGCGACGGACCCCGACGTGCGGGCAGAGATGTTGCGCAACCCCAAGGGCGCGACCAGCCTGCGCTGGTTGTCGGTGCTGTTGGACGGGGGGATCGAGGTGCACGGCCAGGTGGTGGTGTGCCCGGGTGTCAACGACGGGGCGGTTCTCGAGGACACGCTGGCTGGGATCTTGGACCGGTACCCGCGACTGGCGAGCGTCGGCGCGGTGCCGCTCGGGGTGAGCCGCTACTCGCACGAGCCCGACATGCGCCCGCATACGCGGGACGAGGCGGTGTCCGTCGTCGACACGATCGAGGAGTGGCAGCGGGTATACCAGCGGGCCTTGGGCCACCGGATGGTCTTCGCGGCCGACGAGTACTACCTGTTGGCCGGGCGGGCGTTCCCTTCGGCCCGTCGCTACGGCGGCTACCCCCAGCACGAGAACGGGATCGGCATGGCGCGTGCCTTCGCAGACTCGTTCGCACGGCCGGCGTCTGACGGCCCCGGTGGCGTGCGGCACGGATTCTTCGCGTCGGTCGACGCGGCCCCGGCCGAGGGCTACCGGGCGGCGCGCCTGCCGACGGTGCCAGCGGGCGCCGACGAGCGGCCCGTGACGGTGCTCACCGGGACCTACGGGGCCCGCGTGCTCGCCCCGCTGGTGGCGGCCCTCGGGCGCACCGACGTGGCGGTGTGGCCGGTGGCGAACGAGTTCTTCGGCGGCAACATCGGAGTGGCCGGGCTGCTCACCGGGGAGGACATCGGGCGCGCGCTGCAGGCCGTGCCCGGGGACCGCCGTTGCCTGCTGCCCGACGCGTGCCTCAACGAGGGCCGCTTCCTCGACGGGCTCACGCTCGCCGACCTGCCCCGCGACGTGGAGGTGGTGCCCTGCGACGGCGCGTCGCTTCGGCTCGCGCTCGACGGGACGTCCTTCCGTCCGGCGTGCGCGGCATGAGGCTCCCGATGGTCGTGGTGGCCGGCCGGCCCAACGTGGGCAAGTCGTCGCTCGTCAACCGCATCGTGGGGACGAGGGCGGCGGTGGTCGAAGAGGAGCCGGGCGTCACGCGCGACCGGAAGGTGCTGACGGCCGACTGGGCCGGGGTGCCGTTCTCGGTCATGGACACCGGCGGCTGGCTGGCTGCCGGCGACGCCCTCGAGGCCAAGGTCAGCGAGCAGGCCGAGCGCGCCTTCGAGGAAGCGGACGTCGTGCTGATGGTGGTCGATGTCACCACAGGGGTGACCGAGGAGGACCTGTCGGCGGCCAAGGTCATCCGGCGGACCGGCGCGCCGGTACGGCTGGTGGTGAACAAGGTCGACGACACCGCGCGGGAGGCGGAGGCGTGGCAGTTCGTCTCGCTCGGGCTGGGCGACCCCTTTGTCGTGAGCGCGCTGCACGGACGGGGGACCGGGGACCTGCTCGACGAGGTGGTGGGGCTGTTCCCCGGGGAGGTCGCGGCCGAACGCGACGAGGTGGTGGCCGGGCGCGACGGTGCCGGCGTGGCCGGGGACGAGGCGGCGAAGGGGCCGCGGGTAGCCATCATCGGCCGCCCCAACGTGGGCAAGTCGACGCTGTTCAACCGGCTTCTCGGTGAGGAGCGCTCGATCGTGCACGACATGCCGGGGACGACGCGCGACGCCATCGACACGGTGGTGGAGACGGAGGACGGCCCGATCTGCTTCATCGACACGGCCGGACTGCGACGCCCGTCGAAGACCGATCGCGGCACCGAGCAGCACGCCACCCTGCGGGCGTTGCGCGCCCTGGAACGGGCCGACATCGCCATCCTGGTGATCGACGCCACGGTGGGCGCGTCGCACCAGGACCAGCGGCTCGCCGAACGCATCGGCGTGTCGGGGTGCCCGGCCATCGTGGCCCTCAACAAGTGGGACCTGGTGGCGACGGCGGACCGCGACGACGTGCTGGCGGGCGTGGGCGACCGTCTGGCCTTCCTGGGCGCGGCACCGGTACTCAAGATCTCGGCGCGCTCGGGTAAAGGGGTGCAGCGTCTCCTCCCGGCGCTGCGCGACGCGGAGGAGGCGTACCACCAGCGGGTGCCGACGGGTGCGCTGAACCGCACGCTGCAGGAGCTGCAGGGGCGCCAGCCGGCGCCGCGGGCGCGCATCCGCTACGGGGTACAGGGAGCCATCGACCCGCCGACGTTCACGCTCTTCAGCAGCGGGCGCCTGCCGCAGACGTACCTGCGCTACATCGAGCGCGGGCTGCGCGAGAAGTTCGAGCTCGGGGCAACACCGATGAAGCTGCGCGTGCGCGTGGGCGGCAAGTGAGGACCGCGCGCTGATGGCGTGGTGCGAGGAGTGCGACGCACTCGTCGAGGACGAAGATCTGGGCGAGGAGGGCGAGTGCCCGACGTGCGGCACCATCCTGGCCGAACAGGAACGCCGGCCGATCCCCTGGTACTTCAAGTTGATGCTGGTCGCGAGCGTCGTCTACCTCGGGTACCGCGGGTATCAGGGTGTGACCTGGGTCGCCGCGCACGTGTAGCGTCGCCGTCCGTGCCCGTCTACGAAATCGACGGGGTCGCGCCCCGCATCGACCCCGAGGCTTACATCCACCCTGACGCCGTCGTCATCGGCGACGTGACGATCGGCCCCGAGTCGAGCGTGTGGCCGCACGCGGTGCTCCGCGGCGACTACGGGACGATCACCATCGGGGCGGCGACGTCGATCCAGGACGGAACGGTCGTCCATGCCGGACCGGGCTTCCCGACCGTGATCGGCGACGGCTGTGTCATCGGCCACATCGTGCACCTCGAGGGCTGCCTCCTCGAGGACGAGTCGCTGGTCGGCTCGGGAAGCGTGGTACTCCACCACGCCGTGATCAGTCACGGGGCAACAGTCGGCGCGAACGCGGTGGTACCCAACAACATGGTCGTGCCCGAGGGCGCGCTGGCGCTCGGGGTGCCGGCGAAGGTCCTCGAGGGCCGCTCCGACGTGCCGATGATCAAGCTGTCGGCCGCGCAGTACGTGATGAACGCGAAGCGCTACCGCGAGGGCCTGCGCCGGATCGACTGAGCGGGCTCCGCCGCCTGTTCCACCATTGCTCAAAGCAAGCGCTGGTTGCGATCAGCCGGCGTGTTTGTTGAACACATCCGTTCCGAACGGGACCAGTCCGTTGGCTGCGGCGAACCCGAGGTGGCCCTTGCCGTCCGTACCGCCGGTCGTCAGCCCCAGGAGGTCCTCGTAGCTGCGAAGCGCCGAGTAGTGGTTGTACGTGCCGGTGATGTCGACCGAGCCCGGAGAGATGTACTTGGTGTTGAGGAGGAGCGCGCCGACCTGGCCGCCGCCGGCCGCCGTGATGTTCGCGCCTGGCTCCTGACCGCAGCAGGAGGCGCCGGAGTTGGTGCCCTCTGCCTCGTCGAAGGTGATGACGACGAGCATGTCCCCGTGCTTGTACGCGGGGGAGCCCAGGATGAGCGGTATCCAGGCCTGGAGGAACTGGTCGGCCGCGGTGAGGCCACCCACGTGGCCGCCAGTGCTGTTGGGGCCCGCGCAGGTTGCGTCGTGCCCGTCGTTGCAGAGGTTGGGTGTGATGAATCCGAAGCGCGGCGTGGTGCTCTCGCTCTTCAGGTCGAGGGCCAGGTGTCCCGAAGGCGACGGCGTGCCGCTGGCGGACAGGGTGCCCAGCGGCACCACGTTGGCGCCGCACTCCGCGGTGTTGTCGATGATCGAGTGGAACCAGATCAGAGGGTTGTGCCGCGCCGCGTATTGGTCGGCGGCGGTCGCGGCGTTCGTGTTGTTGGGAGTGCCGATCGCCGGGTGCGCGCAGTCGGTGCCGCCGTTTGGATCCGTGGTCCCGCCGTCGCGCGAGGGCGTGTTGCCCATGTCCTGCTCATAGGCGCGCCACGCTGCGACGTGGGTCTTGTGGTTGGGCGGGTACTTGGCATCGAGTTGCGCAGCGATGGTCTTCACCGAGGCGGGGTAGACACAGCCCTGCCCGTCGACCTGGCCGGGGTTCAGGGTCTGATCGGCGTCGGGCGTGCCGGGGGTGACGTTGACGAAGGCGGCGTTGTTGGCCCCGCAGTCGGCCGAGGTGTCCTGGTTGGCCCCCTGGCCCGAGACCTGGGCGATGTAGTTATCGAGGCTGACGTGGCCGATGGCGTAGTAGTTCTGCAGCAGCTCGCCCTGCTTGCGGAGCGTGCCGTTCAGGTAGGTGGCGGGGGAGTTGGCGCCGAAGGTGGCATCGAAGCCCTCGTTTTCGAACTCGATCACGAGGACGTGCTTGATGTGGCCCGGGGGCACGGCCGCGCGCACGACGTGCGTGGAGCCATGCGACGCGGCTCCGGCGGACGGCGTGGCGGCGGCCAGAAGGGTGAGGGCGGTGCCCGTTGTGAGCAGGGCCGCAAGGGCGCGCCGGGGCACGGGGGAGAGTGGGGATCGGATCACGGAGCGGCAGCGTAGCGGCGCCGCGGCGCCTGCGCCGGTCAGCCGGCGGCGAAGGCGGCGATGTCGCGGGCGGTGTCTCGGCTGACGTCGGGGCAGGCGATGGCGAAGATCTCGGTGCCGTGCATCGTCCCCATCATCTGCCGACAGCGAGCGGGCACGTCCGCCGCCAGGAGGAGGCGATAGAAGTTGACACCCTCGTCGCGGAGAGGATCGCATTCGTTCACGTTGATGACGGTCGGCGGGAACCCGCGCACGTCGTCGACCTGCGCGAAGCCGGGCCACGCGAGTGGATTGCGCGCCTCGAAGGCCTCGATGCCGTAGCCCATGGCGCCGCGGTTGTTGTGCAGGCGGAGAAGGATGCCCTCGTTCTCGATGCTCGAGGGGGAGTCGGGGGCGGGCCATTGCCCGGCGATGTAGGGGCACAGCGCGTAGAGCCCCGTCACGAGGCCGAGGTCGCCGTCGCGCTTGAGGGCGAGGCCGGTCGCGAGGGTGAGGTTCCCACCGCCGCTCTCACCCGCCACGACGATCCGATCGGGGTCGATGCCGAAGTCGTCGGGGTGTGCCGCGACCCAGCGCAACCCGGACAGGCAGTCGTTGAGCCCGGCAGGAAACGGGGCCACCTCCGGCGCGGACGAAGGGACGATGCAGTTGCGGAAGTCGGGCATGACCACGACGACGCCGTTGGCAGCGACGAGCCGGCCCCAGGCGCGGTACATGCCGTAGAAGCACGACATGGCCGCCATGCCGCCGCCGTGGATGTAATAGACGCAAGGGAGGGGCTCGTCCGTCTCGGGCCGGATGACCTGGAGCTTGATGGTGTTGCCGTCGGGCTGTGAGGTGAACTCCTGCGTCGTCGTGGTGAGACCGGCCGAAGGGGCCACCTCGTCGGTGTCGCAGAGCTCGAAGAACTGCTGCATACCCTCGCGCATGGCGGCGGCCTCGGGCGTGGAGGCTTCCGCCAGCAACTCGTCCCGCGAGGCGACGTCGCGCGGCACCTCGGACGGAATGAACTCGAGGAGGCGGCGGATCCGGGGATCCAGGCGGGTGTCAGCTGCGATGTCGATGGCCATGCGCCCATTGGATCACAGCGCCACGGCGAGTTCCCGGGGGTCGTCGGCCGAGATGGCCTGGACTACCATTGGCCGGTCGTTCACAGGCCGTCCCGGTGCTGAATCTGCAGTCGTTTGCGGATGCACCCGGTCGGTGACAACGACACACGGGCTGTGGCGCAGCTTGGTTAGCGCGCTTGACTGGGGGTCAAGAGGTCCCGGGTTCAAATCCCGGCAGCCCGACTGTGTGATGTCTCAAGACATCGGAGAGCGATGTCTCGAGACATCGTAGAGCTGGAATTTCGACCGCCTGTAGCTCACTGGATCCGCTGGTAGTCGACGTTCGGATCCAACGTCAGCTCGATAGTTCGGGAGCAGAGCGATAGAAGACGACAGAGGACCGTGCGATGTCAGAGGAAATCAAGCCGATCGAAGTATCACGCAGAATTGAAGCACCAGCGGCCGCCATATTTGAAGTCCTCGCGGATCCGCAACGTCACAGGGATTTCGATGGGTCCGGCATGCTCCAGGGAGCCGTCCTCGACCGTCCCATCTCTGACGTAGGCGACACCTTCACCATGAAGATGCATCGGCTCGGAGACGACTACCTCATGCTCAACTATGTGGTGGAGTTCGAGCCAGATCGGCGCATATGTTGGGAACCCGCTCCCGGAGACCCTTCTCGGGCTGAGGGGAATGATCCATCCGAGGTCGGCATTCCTGCGGGCTACCGCTGGGGCTACATCCTCGTTCCAGACGGTGACGACGCCACCGTCGTCACCGAGGTCTTTGACTACGGCCCCTTGCCGGAGGATCTCCTAAGTGATGGCGGGACATGGATCAACGGAAACAATTCGATGCTTGAGTCCATGACGGCCAGCCTGGAGAGGCTCGAGAAGATCGTTACGAAGTAAGTCCGCCGCCCCACAAAGTTGATGAATTGCCTTTAGGACTTTCTGGTAGGCAGACCACTTGCCCAAGTACGGCGGCAGAGAGCAGATATCGACTGCCACTCTGTAGCCGGCCCTCTATCGGCGCGAGAGCGTGAGATGCGTGACGCCGCTCGGGGAGCTGACGAACTCCATTTGGAAACGAGATTCAAGGTCATCAAGCCCGTCCCAGAGGCGCTCGCCGCGACCGAGAACGATGGGCACGATCGTTACGTGCAGATAGTCGACCAGGTTGTCGGCAAGAAATTCGCGGATTGTCGAAGGGCCTCCGCCGATGCGGACATCGAGATCGCCGGCGGCCTCCTGGGCAACGTTCAGAGCCTCGGCGGGACTGGCGTCGAGGAAGTGGAAGGTCGTCCCGCCTTTCATCTCAATGGACGGTCTCGGGTGATGGGTGAGCACGAAGACGGGGGTATGAAAGGGCGGGTTATCCCCCCACCAGCCCTTCCACTCTTCGTCGGCCCACGGCCCACGCTGAGGTCCGAACTTGTTCCGGCCCATGATCTCGGCACCGATGTCCCGATCCCAGTTGCTCGCGAAGCCATCGTCGACCCCGGTCGTTCCGCCCGGGTCGCCGAGTATCCGGCGGAAGGTGCGTGTAGGGAAGAACCACTCGTGGAGCCGATTACCAGCATGTCCGAAGGGCGCCTCGAGAGTCTGACCCTCACCGGTGCCGAAACCGTCGAGGGACACCGAGAAGTTGTGGACCCGAACGCGTGACATAAGCCTGCTCCTTGATAGTTAACTGCCGGCCCCTCGAGGAACCAAGGACGATGACGCCTGGCCGAGGAGTCCCGGCGTCGAAGTTACAAGCTCGCGCACAGCTTTGGATAGTGACCAGTTTTCCAACGCAACCCGGGACGTCGTGATCAGAAGCGCAACAGACCGCCGGGTAGGTGCGCAAGTCCGAGTTGGTACCGCCAGAGTCCACTCATCGTCCCTACTCGACTCCTACGGTGGGGTACGAAGTCGTCCCTCTTGTTCAATCACTATTCGCTCCTGCGCACGGCCGAGGATCTCCTGGACCTACCTGAGCTCGGGTTGGCAACGAAGTACGCCAGCATGGCAGAGGCCTTCAACCTGCAATAAGACCGCATCGGGCCTTCGGCCCTGCCGGACTCTTGTGATCGTGGGGAGGTGGTGAGTCATCTGCTCCCACGTGAACCCGGCGTCGAGGCAGCCGCGTGGCTACTCTGCTTAGCGATGACGATCGACCTCCGCACCCGCCATGACGTCGACGTCGAGACAATCGATGCCGCCGACTTTTTCACCAGCGAGCTGCCCGACCTGGCCGCAGAACGCTCCGCGCTCGCCGTCCCCGGCGCACGCGAACTCGGTGTCCGGCCTCTCACGGTCGAGACGGAGGCTGGGACGTGGACCCTCTCGGTCGACGGCGAGAAGGTGAGGGTGTCCGCCGGCGACGGCGGCCAGGCCAAGGTGCGCCTCGACGAGGACGAAGTCACCGACATCGTCCACGACCGGCGGACGCCCATGACGCTCCTGGCGGCCGGGACACTCGACATGCCGGAAGGCGAACTCGGCGACTTTCTCGACTGGTGGGTCGTCCTCCGCTCCTTGCTCGATGCCCGCGCCGTGCACACCGCAGGCGCCGTCACGTTCACCGACCGCGACGGGGGCGAACTGGATCTCCAGCGCGCCTTTTCCGTCGACGACGATCCCGCCGAGCTGGCGTACTACCTCGCCGAAGCCGGTTTCCTGCACCTGACCGAGGTCTTCACGCCGGCCGAAATGGCCGAGGTCTCCGCCGACATGGACGAAGCGCTACCGCGGTACCACGACGGCGACGGACGGTCCTGGTGGGCCACCACCGCGGCTGGCGAGCAGCGGGCGGTGCGCCTCCAGCGGTTCCAGGAAGAGAGCGCCATAACGGCGGCGCTTCTGGAGGACGACCGGCTCCTGCGCCTGGCCACTCTCACCGATGACGGCCACGTGCCGCGGGAGCAGGGTGGCAACAAGATCGAGGCGCTCGTCAAGCCGATCGGCGTCGTCAAAGGCATCTCAGACCTCCCGTGGCACAAGGACTGCAGCCTCGGGCGGCACTCCTCCCGCTGTTGCAGCCTGACCGTTGGGATCTCGGTGAGCGGCGCCGACGAACGCTCCGGGCAGCTCGGCGTCGTGGCCGGGTCGCACCGCGCCCTCGTCCAGCCGGCTTTCTTCCGGGACTCCTGGGGGCTGCCGGCGGTGCCGCTGCCGACCCGCACCGGCGACGTGACGGTTCACTGCTCGTGCACGCTGCACATGAGCCATGCACCGGTCGAGCGGGAGCGCCGGGTCATGTACACGGACTTCGTCCTACCTCCCCGCGCCGGCGACGACCCCGCACCCAGCAGTGCGGGCGTCATCGACCGGGTGCGCGAGGCGGCCTACAAGGTTGTGAGCCAGGTTCCGTCGACCGCTCGTCCCGAAGCCCGGACCAACTAGTTCAGAGGTCCTTGTACATCGCGGCCACCATCTGCGCCTGCTCGTCGGTGACCTCCAACACTCCCGCCCCCGAGGCAATCGGCACGTTGCCGACGGCGATCATGAAGGCCACACGGCGCCCGGACTTGGTTTCGAGGTAGCCGGCCAGGCTGTTGCCGAGGAGGATGAGCTGGTTCGTCGCTGAGCCGACCGCACGGTTGCCGGTCTTGACCTGGGCATGCCCGGCCACCGACGACCTGGGAAGGTCGTTGGCCAAGGTCCCGTTGCGACCGAGGACCGGGAGCGCGTTGTACAGCGTCGGCCCATAGCTGGTGCTGGCGGCACGCCGCAGGAACGTTGCCATCGCGGCAGTAGTCGTGCGTCCTTGGTCGTCCGATCCCGCCCCGTCGAAGGGGAACACGCTCTGGGCGGGAACATCGAGCTTCGTGATCGTCGCCAGCTCCGGGACCAAGCCTTGCTGGCAATCCGTGCTGCCCACCTTGATGGCGGCGAGACACGTCATGAGGTCGGCGCCGCGGTTGTAACTGACTTTCAAGATGAGGTTGATGAACTGCGACAGGGGCGGGGACACGTAGTCGCCGACCATGTCGCTCGGCTGCAAGCTCCCCTTCGGCGGGAGCAGGTTCTCGGGGTTCGGACCTGCCGGCGTCGCGGCCACCGTGACACCGGCCTGCTGCAACGCCTCGATGAACGCGGAACGGGCGAAGGCGGCCGGGTCGTCGACCTCGTGCACGACCAGGGTCGGGGTGCTGCCGGCGGCGATCTGCCCCGTCGCGACGAGGTTGCCCGGGGTCGGCTCTGTGATCTGGAGCGACGTCGACCCTTTGGCGTCGACCGTGGTCACCTGGTTGGCGACCGTGTACTGCGCGGTCATCGGTCGCCAGTTGACCGTTGCGCCCTTGCCCACCGCGCCTGGGGTGACCAGGGCATCGATCAAGTTCTCGTTCACCCAGATCGGCGAGATCTCCCCGTCGGGGAACCCGTCGTAGGGGGTGAAGAGGCGGTCGTCGACGACGACGTTTCCGTTCACCTGGGTGATGCCCGACGCGCGGACCTTGGCGGCGATCTGGTTGAGGCCGGCCAAGGGGTTTCCCGGCGGCTCGACCGCACCGGGAAGGCTGATGTCGGCGTAGCTCTGGTCCAGGTCAGGCAGGCTCTCGTAGTACATCGTGCCGTTCGGCTGGTCGCGCAGCCCGAGGCTCAGGTCGCCGGAGCCAACCAACACCAGGTTCCCGTTGAGCGTGCCCCCGCTCATCGTCCCCTGACGGTAGGCGGGAGTGGTGAACCGATAGTTCGGCCCGTAGAGGCGGAGCGCGGTGGCGCTCGAGTAGATCTTCATGGTCGATCCGGGATCGAACATGCTTTGTGCGTTCTGCGCCGCCACGACTTTGCCGGTCTTTTGATCGACGACTTGGTAGCCCCAGGTGGAGTGGTCGTAGCGGGAATGGTTCTCGATGGCGGCGAGTGCCGTCGTCAGGTTTTGAGGACCTGTGGCCGCCGACTCTCCCGACGCCCCGGCCGGCGACGGCGACATACAGAGCACCGCGGCCGTGCTCAGACCCGCGGCGACAATCAGACGCCCTCGCTTCGCAATCAGCGCGCGCAGAGTCGACCGTTGCCGACGGCGCGGTGTTGTCCAGGCGTTGTCCATCGGATTCCGGCAGATCGTAGGGCCTAGCCTGGCGAGATGGCGCTCTTGGCGGACAACGCGGCTCTCCCCGTCGGGTTCTTCGTCTTCTTCGTCGTCTTCTTCGTCGTGGGCATCGGGGCGTTCGTGTTCTTCGTCGTGGCGTTGGTGGACATGGTGAAGCGCCCCGATTGGGAGTGGAAAATGGCGGGTCAGGAGAAGCTCCTCTGGATCCTTCTCGTGGTTCTCGTCAACTTCCTGGCGATCCCGTCCCTCATTTATTGGTTCAACATCCGCGGGAAGCTGATCGCCGTGCGGGAGGCGGCGCAGCAGGGTGCCTACGGCCCCGGACACATGACCTACGGCGGATGGGAGCCGAACCTGGGGCCGGTCGCGTACGCGGGGTCCGCGCCACCGGGGTGGTATCCCGACGCCGCCGCGCCCGGCCTCTTCAGGTGGTGGGACGGGGTCCGGTGGTCCGGACACACATGGAGCGCGCAGACGCCGCCCTCCGAGGCCTCGTCCACCTAGGGACGGGCTTGGCGACTATCGCCACCGAGTGAGCGAAAACTCCGTTGCTGTGTCGACCGAACTGCGGCGGCGCCGTGGCGGCACGTGCGAGGGCGCCGGCCGCACGGGGTGGTCGTCGACGTCGTCGAAGGAATGGACCGCCTGTTGGTGCCGGAGTGCCTCTTCGAATTCCTCGGGTGCGAGCGGAGAGCCGAGGAAGAACCCCTGTCCGAGATCACAACGCGCCGCCCGCACGTCGTCGAGCTCGCTCTGGGTCTCGATGCCCTCCGCGACCACGGTCAGGCAGAGGTCGTGCCCCAGTCCGACGATGGAGCGGACCAGCGAGCGAGCCTGCGAATTCGACGAGGTCCCCAGTTCGCTGACGAAGGAACGGTCGATCTTGAGAACGTCGATCGGCAAGCGGCGCAGGTACGACAGCGACGAGTAGCCCGTGCCGAAGTCGTCGATGGCGATCTTGACGCCGATCTCTCGCAGCCGGGCCAGTCGGTGGTGGACCCTGTCGGTGTCGGAGAGCAAAGCGCTCTCGGTCAGCTCGAGCACGAGGCCGCTCGGCGTGAGCCCGCTGTCGAGGAGGGCAGCCTCGACCTCGCCCACAAAGCGGTTGTCGTAGAGCTGATGGGCGGACACGTTGACGGCGACGCTCATGTCCTTCCCCGCCGGCAGGGTGCGCCAGCGAACGACCTGCTGGCACGCCTCGCGGAGGACGTAGCGACCGATCTCGCTGAGCAGGCCCATCTCCTCGGCCACCGGGATGAACTCCTCGGGGGAGATGAACCCGCGTCGGGGGTGGTTCCACCGCACGAGCGCTTCGGTGTAAACGGGTCGCCCTGTGACCAAGTCGAACACAGGCTGGTAGTGGATGCTGAGCTCCCCGTAGTCCCGCACGGCACGACGCAGGTCGGCGTGCAGGGCGTGCCGGGCCGCCATGGTGCTCTGCATCTCGGGCTCGAAACTCACGAGGCAGTCCCGGCCACTCGCCTTGGCGGCGTACATCGCGATGTCCGCCTCGCAGAGCAGTGCGTCCGCCTCCACCGAGCCCGCGCTTGTGAGCGTCACCCCGATCGAGGCCCGGATGTTGATCTCTCGCCCGTTGACGTTGAAGGGCTCCCGCAGCGCCTCGAGCACTCGGTTCCCCGCATCCACCGCGTCCATGTGGCTGGTGCCGTCGAGGATGATGGCGAACTCGTCACCGCCGAGCCGGGCGACGGTGTCGTCTTCACGCAGGCAACCGTCGATGCGTTGGCCGACCTCCACCAGGATGAGGTCGCCCACGTCGTGGCCGAGCGTGTCGTTCACGATCTTGAAGCCGTCCATGTCGCAAAAAAGGACGCCCACCGAGATGCCCGTGCGATGGGACCGCAACAACGCGTGGTCCAACCGGTTGCGCAGCAGGGACCGGTTGGCCAAACCGGTGAGGCCGTCGTGGAACGCTTGGTGCTCCATTTCCCCGAGCAGTCGGTGGTGGTCCGTGACGTCGCGGAAACTCCACACTCGGCCGACGACCTCGCCTTCGATCTGCTGGGGTAGCGAGTGCCGCTCGAAGACCCGCCCGTCCTTGAACAGGAGGATGTCGTCGCTCTCCGCCTCTGGGTGGGTGTAGAGCTCCTGGACCTTCGACACGAAGGCCTCGGGATAGCGGAGTTGGTCGAGCACGAATCCGATCGCGGCCTCGTCGTCTCGGCGTTCGAGGATGGTGTCCGGGATGTTCCACATTTCGCTGAAGCGCCTGTTGAACTGTGCGATGGCGCCGTCGTTGTCGACGACGAGGATGCCGTCCGCAGTCGAATCGAGCGTGGCGGTAAGCAGTGAGAGGGTGGAGCGGACGTCGTTGGCCGCAATGTCACGCTCGGCGAGGGCGACCTCGCTCTGCCTGACCTTGCCGCCGAGGATCCAGGTGACGAACCAGACGCCCAGGACGCTCAGGACGGCCAGGCCTTGCACCGACGGCGTGGGCACATACGTGTGGACAAGCCCGACCCCGATCGCGATCTGCCCCGCCAGCGTTGTGATGGCGGTCCAGATGACCACGATCGGCCAGACCCTCGATCCCACGATGTCGAGGGCGCGGGCGGCAATGAAGAGGAATCCGATGGCCAGGGTGGGGCCCCACCCGATGGCATAGATGACAGCGCCGACGCCCAGGCACTGGAGGCCGACGCCGGCGTGCAGCTTCCACCCGTTCGGGTCGGACGCGAGGAGGCGGCTCATCGATTCGCCGATCACCGCCGCCAGGGCGAGCAGGACCAGGATCACCCATACCGGCTCGTCGCCGATGAGGTTGTACCGGGACATGACCACGAAGGCCAGCGCCGTGCCGGCACTCGGGAGCGCGACCGCCGCGAAGCGACCCAGGCGCGTCGCGAGAAACAAGCGTGCTCCCCCTCCTCCCCGCATCCCTCAAATATCGGACGACCCTGTGGATTACTTGATACCGGGTTGTCTGCTCGGCAACGCTCCAGGTCAGGGGGCTAGCGCCGAGGTCAGCTCCCGCAGGTGGCCGCCACGTAGCAGCGGAGCGGCGGCTCGCTGGTGATCATGCCGACCGTCGCCCGCTCGCCGACCAGCGCCACCAGCTGCGCCTCGTGCACCACGAGCGACAACGGCGTGACGTACGGCATCAACAGCTGGGGGCACACCGTGGTGCGGTCGAGGGCGGCCAGCTCAGGCAGGTGCCCCGGCGTGGCGAGGGCCGCCATGGCGACGGCATAAGCCACGCCGTCCGCCGGGATCGTCAGGTGCTCGTCGACCTGGAGCGGGCACAGTGACTGCGTCGACACGTCGAGGACGTTCGGCGCGGGCGGCAGCGGGGACACCTTGTCGGACCCGACGTTCCAGCCCGCCACCTCGTCGAGCTCGCTCCAGATGTCGGTGTAGGCGATGCCGGGAAAGGTCTGTTCGTCCGAATTCATCGCGGCCATGAAGTGGGACACGCCCCCGATGAGCCGGTGCGTCTCCTGCCAGGCGGCGGGGAAGCACTCGTACGCGCAGACACTCTCGATCGCCGGGTCCGTCGTGCCGTACTCGTTGTCCGGGGCCAGCCCGACGAGCGAGGCCACCATCGGTCGGATGTCGGGCCACCACCGGAGCGCCCAGCGGGGGAGCGTGCTGGCGCCCTGGCTCCAGCCGAACAGCTCGACCGGCCGGCCGGAGAGCGCGTACAGGAAGCGGACGGCGTGCACCACGTATTCGGCCGCCACTTGGATGTCGCCGTCCGAGTGGTCGGGCACCGTGAGCTCGCAGTACGGCCACCCCCGGGCTGCGAACGCCGGGAGGTAGTTCCAGCCGTACG
>DATMMN010000198.1:0-13101 GCA_035569675.1 Acidimicrobiales bacterium
AGATACACCGCCCCCAAGATCGCCTCGAACGCATCAGAGAGGATCGACGCCTTCGTCCGCCCGCCCGACCCCTCCTCGCCCCGCCCGAGCAACAGCACGTCACCCACGCCCAGACGCCCGGCGACCAGCGCCAGCATCCTCGCGTTCACGACCGCGGAGCGGACCTTCGCCAGCTTGCCCTCGGGAAACTCTGGATACCGCTCGTAGCAGTACTCGGCCACCACCAGCCCCAGCACGGCGTCGCCCAGGAACTCGAGGCGCTCGTTCGACGGCGCGCCACCCTCCTGCTCGCCGCACCAGCTGCGATGCGCCAGGGCGTGTTCCAGGAGGCTCAGGTCGCTGAAGGTGTGGCCTAGCCGTGCGGCCAGGACGGCCGCGCCCCCAGCGCCCGCGTCATCCCTGTTCGAGCTTGGCGTAGACGTAGTCAACGGCGTCACGGACCGTGCGCAGGTCCTCGAGATCCTCGTCGTCGATGCGGAAGCCGACGGTGCGCTCACCCAGCTCCTCCTCGAGCGCCTCCACCAGCTCGATCAACGCGAGCGAATCGGCGTCGAGATCCTCCACGAAGGAGGCACCTTCGGTGATCGACGAGGGATCAGTCTCCAAAATGTCGGCCAACTGGTCCCTGATCAGCTCGAACACCCCATTTCGATCGAGGGGCCCCTGGTTCGTGTGGGTCTCGGCTGGCACGCCGCCCAGTGTAGGTGTCACGCGCGTGGAACTGCCCGTTTACCCACCCTGAGCTGGCCCTTTGACCCCATCCGCAAATTCGCGAATTCGCCTCCGGCCGGCCCCGCCCCACCGCCGGGCCCCCTCCCGGGCGTCCTCGTCGGCCCCTCCGCCGCCCCTCCGCCGCCGCTCAGGCGCCTTCGCCGCCCTCGCCTCCGTCACCCTCCTCCACCGGCCGCACGGCGGCCGCCACCTGGTCGACCAGGCCCTTCGTGGCGCACTCGTGGGCCACGAGCACGGCGTTCATCATCGCCGTGGCGTTCGACGAGCCGTGGCTGATGACACACACCCCGTCGGTCCCGAGCAGCATGGCCCCGCCGGTGTTCTCCGGCTCGAACTGGGCCGCCAGCGGCAGCAGGTGTGGGAGCAGGGCTTCCGCCGCGGTCCTGGTGTCGTCGTTGGTGCCGAAGACGCCGAGCATCGTGTCGAAGAGGAAGCGCAGCGAGCCTTCGAGGGTCTTGAGCGTCACGTTGCCGGTGAACCCGTCGGTCACGATGACGTCGGCCGGCGAGGGCAGGAGGTCCCGGCCCTCGAGGTTCCCCACGAATTCGAAGGTCCCGTGCGGGCCGGTGGCGTCCTCCACCAACAGGCGGTGCGTCTCCTTGACCAGCGGCGTCCCCTTGGTCGGCTCCTCGCCGATGGAGAGCAGGCCGACGCTCGGCGACTCGGTCCCGAAGCGGGCCGACACGTAAGCGGCACCCATCTGCGCGAACTGCACGAGCATGGCGGGCGTGCACTCGGCGTTGGCACCGGCGTCGACCAGCACGGCCGGTGTGCGGCCGAGCCGGGGCAGCGGCGTGGCGATGCAGGGCCGGACGACCTTGGGGAGCCGTCCCATGCGCAGCAGCGCCGAGGCCATGGTCGCCCCGGTGTTGCCGGCCGAGACCATGGCCGACGCCTTGCCGTCGCGCACCAGCTCGGCCGCCCGCACCAGCGACGAGTCCTTCTTGCGCCGGACGCCGCCTGCCGCGTCCTCGTCCATGGCGATGACCTCGGTGCACGCCACGAGCTCGAGCCCCATGGTGTCGCCGACCTGCTCGGGTGGGCCCACCAGGACGATGCCGATGCCGTGCTCGATGGCGGCGCGCTTGGCGCCCTCGACGATCTCGCCCGGGGCCTTGTCGCCACCCATGGCGTCAACGGCGACAGGGAGCTTCGCCAGCGCCTCGGGCGACGGACGCTCGCCCCGGCGGCTCAAGTCAGTCGACCTCGACGGCCTGGCGACCCTTGTACCAACCGCAGCTGGGGCAGACCACGTGCGGTGTCTTCGCGGCCTGGCAGTGCGGGCACACGCTGCGCGGCGGCCGGCTGAGCCGCCAGGCGCCAGCCAGGTGGCTGCGGCCCCTGGCCTTGGACTTCTTCTTCTTGGGGACTGCCATGAACGGACTCCAACGATCGGTTCGGGTGGCTCCGGGTACGCCCAACAGCACAGGTGGGCGCTCTGGGACTGTGCAAGCCCTCCGGAAACGGCTACCGGAGCACGTCGAGGTTAGCCCACCGGGGGTCCCGTGGGGCAACGCAGCCGCAGTCGTCCTCGTTGCGGTTGGCTCCGCACTGGGGGCAGAGGCCGGCGCAGTCCTCCTTGCACAAGGGCGCCATCGGCAGCTCGAGCACCACCGCGTCGCGCACCAGCGGGGCCAGGTCGATGGCGTCGAGGTAGATCGGGTAGAGATCCTCGTCGCTCGGACCGGCGACCGCGGCGTCGGCGAAGCGCTCGTGCACCGGGATCTCCAGTTCGCCGCCCACCGGCTCGGCGCAGCGCCGGCAGATGCCCACCCAGGGCGCCCGCACCATGCCCTCGGCCTCGATCCCGCCCTCGAAGGACACCAGCTCCACTTCGACCTCGGCCTCCGCACCCGCCGGCACGACGCTGCGTCCCTCGTCGATGCCCTTCTCGCGCAGCGGGCCGGCCATGGCGACTTCGCCCCGTCGCACCTCGTGCATGTGCTGGCCGCTCTTTCGCCGCAACCGGGCGACGTGGACGACGAACGGGTCGGCGGCCGTCACGACTGGTCCTGGTCGAAGAAGCCGTCTTCCTCCAATCCGGCTACCTCGTCCACGTTCGGCGCCTCGACCGTCGGGGCGGCCAGCTTGGCGCGGCCGGCCTGGACGGTGCGGGTGAGACGGTCGAGCACGATCTCCATCCCCGCCAGCTTTTGGTCGACGAAGTCCTCGGCCTGGTGTCGCAGCGCCCGGGCCTCCTCGTTGGCGTCATCGAGGATGCGCTGCGCCACGGCGTTGGCCTGTCGGACGATCTCCGTGCGCTGCACCATGTGCTCGGCCTGCGCACGCACCTCGTCCATGAGCGCTTCGGCCTCGCGGCTGCGCTCCGCCATGAACTCCTCGCGCTCTCGGAGGAGCCAGCGGGCCTGGCGCAGCTCGTCGGGCAGGCTCTCGAGACCTGCTTGCACGAGGGAGATGACTTCGTCGCGCGAGACCATCACCGACGAGGAGAGCGGCATCGACTTCGCGGCGTGGATCAGGTCGAGCATTTGGTTGAGGATCGACTCGATCCCAACCTCCTCTACCGGCTGCTCTTCGTCGACATCGAGGAAGCGGTCGCTCACCGCTTTCCCCCTCCCTCCTTGTACCTCGCCGCTAACGCCTTGGCGACCGGCTCGGGCACGAAGGCCGAGACGTCCCCACCAAAGCGCCAAACCTCTCGCACCAACTTGGAGGCCATGAAGGACACCTCGGGACTGGTCGGAATGAAGATCGTCTCGACACCAGAGAGGTGGTTGTTCATCTGCGCCATCTGCATCTCGGCCTCGAAGTCCGAGACGGCTCGCAGGCCGCGGATGATGGCGTCCGCGCCGACGTCACGGGCCACCCAGACCGTCAGCGTCGACATCGAAATGACTTCGACGCTCGGGATGTGCGCGGTGGCCTCGACGAGTAACTCCTGACGCTCCTCGAGGTCGAAGAGGGCGGCGCCCTTCTGCGGGTTGCGGACGGCGGCGACCACGACCTTGTCGAAGAGCTTGGAGGCTCGCTCGACGATCTCGAGATGCCCGTTGTGGAAGGGGTCGAAGGAGCCTGGGAAGAGGCCGACTCTCATCCGTTTTCTCCGGTGTCTCCTGCGTCGCCACTGTGATGAGCCACGGTGATGAGCGTACCGCCGTACCGGCGCTCTCTAGCGACCACCCAGGTGTCGGGGACCGCGATGGGCGAGGACGATTCCAGCACCACCGTCTGGGCGTCCAGCGCCTCGAGGAGCGCCGGCCAGTCCGTGAATTCGTAGGGCGGGTCGCACAGCGCGAGGTCGTAGGCACGCCCGCTGCCCGGATGCCCGATGCTGCGGGTGCTGAGCCACCCGGGCAGGACCGCCCGCACCAACGTGACGTCGGCGTCCGCGAGGCCCACCGCGTCCAGGTTCTGCTGGACGGCCTCAAGGGAGTCGGGATCGAGGTCCACGAAGGTGGCCGAGGCCGCGCCTCGGGAAAGCGCCTCGACGCCGAGGGCACCGCTGCCGCAGAAGAGGTCGATGACGCGGAGGCCTTCGACGCCGCCTTGAGAACCCAAGATGTTGAAGATCGACTCCCGCACCCGGTCCGAGGTCGGCCGCACGGACTTGGGCAGTTTGGCTGCCAGCCGGCGCCCGCGGCTCCGGCCTCCGATGACCCGCATTGATCCACCCTACGGCGCGTGCGTCACTCGATCGGTGCGTCGGCCGCGTCGCTCCGATCGAGGGCGACCCAAGCCTTTATCGATTGTCTCGCCACAACCCCCGGCGGTCCACTAGGTAGTACGCCATCGCGACCAATCGTTCACCCATCACGTCGGCCATAAGCGGATGAGTTCCCACACCGGACTGGTCCCAGGTGTCAGTGCCGAGTGCCAGCTGCGCCTTGCGTTCAGCTTGGTATCGCACGATGTGCTCGAGCGACTCGTCGGGAACGATGGCGTAGACCAGGCGGCAGTTGAGGGCCTCTGCAACCCGGCCCAGGGTGGAGAGTCGAACGGAACCCTCCACTTCGGCCCGCTCGAGCTTGCATGCCCTGGATTGCGCAATTCCTAACCGGGCGGCGATCTCGTACGTCGACATGCCCAAAGCGACTCGAATCTCCCTCACCCATCCGTGTGCGGGACGTTCTCCGACTCGTTCTTCGAGCCCGACAAGCCGGCTGTCGAGCAACCGACGAGCCATTTCGCGATCAGGATTCATGGTGGAGAAGGGTCGGACTTTTCTTTGTGCGGGAGCATTGAGTTTGCCGTGTTTGTTCTCAAGGGACCGATCACGTCAGAGTGATTGAGGAAATCAGAATGAACACCTAGAAGTGCTCAATTTTCGATTTGCGAGGGAGCAATCGCGTTAGCGTGATCGTTCGACCAAGTCGCCAACACGACGCCGTTCTTGGTTTCGAAAGAACGAACACCCCTAACGCAATGCCACCGCGCGGGCTTCAAAGTGTCCTCCAATGACCAGGCCCAAGCCCGAGGACACGACCTCGAATGCCGCCGGCCTCAGCTCTTGAAGAGGTACTCCCCTTCGTCCTCGCTGAGCATCAAGCCCACCTCTTCGCGGAGACCCTCGTGCTCGGCCAACTGGGGGTCGACGTCCACAATCTCCTCGGCCGCCTTCTTGGCGTCGCCGAGGAGCGCGATGTCGCCCTCGTCGCTCAGCGAAGCGAGTCGCAGGTCGCTCTGGCCCTTCTGCCGGGCGCCGAGCAGCGTGCCCTCACCCCGGATGCGAAGGTCGGCCTCGGCCAGCGCGAAGCCGTCGGTCGAGGCTGCAACCTCGGCCAGTCTTTCGTTGCCGTCCTCCCCGCCGAGGAGGTAGCACCAGCTCGGGTCCTGGCCGCGGCCGACACGGCCTCGGAGCTGGTGGAGCTGCGCTATGCCGAACCGGTCGGCGCTCTCGACGACCATCACCGTCGCCTCGGGCACGTCAACACCAACCTCGATGACCGTGGTGGCGACGAGGACCTCGATCTCGCCCGAGCGGAAACGCTCCATGACTTCCTCACGGGCGGCAGCCGCCATCTGCCCGTGCATGAGCCCAACCCGGAGGCCCGACAGCTCGTGCGCCGACAGGCGCTCGTATTCCTCGGTAGCGGACTTCGCCTCGACCCGGGGCGATTCGCCGACCAGCGGGCACACCACGAAGGCCCGGTGACCCCGGCCGACCTCGGCCCGGACGCGCTCCCAGGCCTCGGTGGCTGCGCCGTCACCGGGCAACCACTCGGTCGTGACGGGCATGCGCCCAGGCGGGAGCTCGTCGAGCGTCGTGAGGTCCAGGTCGCCGAAGATCACCATCGCGGCGGTGCGCGGAATCGGGGTCGCCGTCATGACGAGCAGGTCGGGGTCGCCGTCCGCCCCCTTGCTCCTGAGCGTGGCCCGCTGCTCGACGCCGAAGCGGTGTTGCTCGTCGATCACCACGCAGCCGAGGGAGTGGAACGTCACCTCTTCGGTCAACAGCGCATGGGTGCCGACGACGAGACCGATGCCGCCCGACGCAAGGCCCTCGAGAACGGCGGTTCGGGCCTTCCCCTTCACCTTGCTCGTCAACAGCTCGACGCGGACGAGGCCACCGGCCATGCCGCCCGGACCTTCGAGGTCGCCGAGGAGCGCCCGGACGGCGGTGATGTGCTGTTCGGCCAATACCTCGGTCGGCACCATGAGCGCACCTTGGTGCCCGCTCTGGACGGCCGCGAGGAGCGCGGCGAGCGCGACGACCGTCTTACCGGAGCCGACGTCACCTTGCAGCAGGCGGTGCATGGGGAAAGGGCCCGCCATGTCGGCGACGATGACGGCGAGAGCGCGGCGCTGCGCGGTCGTGAGCTCGTACGGCAGACCGGAGAGAAAGCGCGCCACCAGTGTGTCGGACACGCCGCCGGTGACCTCGAGGGGCGAGACGTCGTGGCGCATGGCGCGGGCATTCACTTCGAAGGCGCGGCGGCGGAGGACGAGCGCCAGCTGCAGGCGGAACAGCTCGTCGAAGACGAGGCGGCGGTGGGCCCGGTCCTTGGACTCGAACGACTCGGGCCGGTGGATGGCGTCGAAGGACTCAGTCCGGCCCCACAGGTCGAGGCTGCTTCGCAGGTCCTCAGGCACCGGGTCGGCGAAATCGCCGGCCCGCCTCAGCGCCTCCTCGACAAAGGTGCCGATCTCCCAACTGGTGAGGCCGACCTTGGCCGACGCCGGGTAGACGGGGAGGATGCGCAGGGTGCGACGCTCGGCTGAGCCGGCGATCACGTCGACGACCGGGTTGGCCATCTGGCGGCGCCCCCGGTACTCAGTGACCTTGCCGAAGAAGATGGCCTCGGTCCCGGACTCGAGCTGCTTGGCCCGCCAGGGCTGGTTGAAGAAGACGATGTTGAGCCGTCCCGTGTCGTCGCGCACTGTGAGCTCGACCATGGCGCGACCACCACGGCGAGTGGGGCGGGAGTGCGCGGACTCGACGGCCGCGAGCACGGCGGCCTCGTCGCCGATCACGAGATCGGAGACGTCGGCTTGGCGGGTGCGGTCGATGTAACGACGCGGATAGGTGGTGAGGAGGTCGAGGACGTTGTCGATCCCGAGCTCGCCCAGCGCCTTGGTCCGCCGCTCCGAGACACCGTGGAGCCGCGAGACTTCGATCGCGCGCAGGGCGAGCAGGGTGCGGCCGGCGCTACTCAATCCCGAGCAGGTACGGGTAAAGCGGCTGGCCGCCCTGGTGTACTTCGAGCGCCACGTCGGGGTGCTCCTCGTTGAGCCACTCTTCGATGCGCCTCGTGTCTGCCACGCGTGCGCCCTCCCCTTCGATAAGCGTGACCAACTCATGGCTGTCGTCGAGCAGGCGGCTGAGGAGGAGCCGCGTGCAGACGACGACGTTGTCGGCGATGGCAACGACACCATCGCGGGAGATGCCGATCCAGTCGCCCTGGTGCACTTCGCCGGCGTCGGTCGTCGAGTCGCGGACGGCTTGCGTCACCTCGGCCGGGATGACGCGGGAGGCGGAATCGCTCATGGCAGCGGCGTTGGTTTCGATGTCGGCCGCGGGGTCGTAGGCGAGCAGTGCGGCGAAGCCTTCGACGATCGAGCCCGTCGCGACGACCTGCACGCGCTTGTCGCTCAGCTGATCGACCTGTTCGGCGACGGGTCGGATGTTCTTGTTGTTCGGGAGGATCACGACCTGGTCCGACCCCACCGCCTCGACAGCCTTGACGAGGTCGGCGGTGGCGGGGTTCATGGTCTGGCCGCCGACGACGAGATGGTGCACGCCGAGCGAGTGGAAGATACGGCCGATGCCGTCGCCCGAGACGACGGCGACGACGCCGGTGACGGCCGGGGGTCCGGCGCCCTCGGTGCTCGGGCCGGCGCCGGGGGCGCCGACGCTCTCGCGGACCCACCGCTCCTCCTCCACCTGTTCCTCGAGGTCGGTGACGCGGATGCGCGAGGGTCGCCCGCTGTCGAAGGCGGCCTCGATGGCGGCGCCGACGTCGTTCGTGTGGATGTGGCAGTTCCACAACCCGTCGCCACCCACCACGACGATGGAGTCACCGATGCCCGCCCAGACGTCCTTGAAGGCCTCGATCGACTCGTCGGGCGCCGCGAGCATGTACATGACTTCGTAGCGAAGGTCGCCGACCGAGTACCCGTCGTCGCCGGCGCCGGCTGCGCCCTCGTCGGCGTGGCCGGGATTGTTGCCGTTCAGGGCGGAAAGGTCGGGGCCCGCCACGCCGGAGGGTTGCGGCAGCGGGCGGCCGTCCAACACGAAGAGAAACGCGTCGAGGAGGAGGACGAACCCCGCGCCGCCGGCGTCGACGACACCGGCCCGGGCGAGGACCGGCAACTGCTCGGGGGTGCGGGCGAGGGCGTCGGCGGCCTCGGTGCGGGCGGACTCGACGACGGCGAGGAGGCTCGGGGCGGTGGCGTGGGCGGCCCCGGCGGCGGCGGCCGAAGCGACGGTGAGGATGGTGCCCTCGACGGGGCGGACGACGGCCTTGCGGGCGAGCTCGGCGGCGTGGGTGATGGCGTCGACGAGGGCGGCGGGGCCGACACCGTCGTCACCGGCGGTGCCCATGCGCTCGCTCATGCCGCGGAGGAGCTGGGAGAGGATCACGCCGGAGTTGCCGCGGGCGCCCATGAGGGACCCGTGACCGATGGCCTTGCAGACCTCGGGGAGGCCGGCGGCGTGGGGGGTGGTGTCGAGCTCGGCGACGACGGCCTCGAGGGTGAGGGCCATGTTGGTGCCGGTGTCGCCGTCGGGGACGGGGTAGACGTTGAGGCGGTTGATGTCGGCCTGGTGGAGCCGGAGGGCATCTCGGTAGCCCTCCATGACCGCACGCAGGTCGTCCGCGTGCAGCGCCTGGGCCGCCTGGGATCCCGCCGGGGATCCCGCCGGGGATGCCGGGGCGGCCGGAGGGGTCATGGCAGGTGATGCTAACCTTTAGGCCGTTCTCGAAGGCCTAGCTGGTCCCTTGGCCGCGGCCTCCGACGGTTCTCCGTCCGGCTTGTTCAGGAAGGTTCACCCCAATGGCATCTGTGTGCGACATCTGCGGCAAGAAGCCGTCGTTCGGCATGAACGTCAGCCACTCGCACCGGCGCACCAAGCGGCGGTGGAACCCCAACGTGCAGCGGGTGCGCGCCGTCGTGAACGGGGCGCCGAAGCGGCTTCACGTGTGCACATCTTGCATCCGGGCCGGCAAGGTGACGAAGCCGCCGCGCCGGAACTTCGCATCGACGTCGGGGTCGGCCGGCTGAGGCCTGAGGCCTGAGGCCTGAGGCCTGAGGCCTGGGTCGAGCTGAGGATTTACTTCGAGGGGGCTGGGTTCTCGCCCTGCGAAGGTTCAGCGCCTCTGGCGCCCTCGGGCGTTCAGCCTGCGAGAGGGACGGGCGCCCAGGTGCCCTCGACGAGCTGGCGCCGCGCCGTCCAGGTGCGGCCGTCCCAGAAGCGCTCGTCCGAAAGGCTGCCCCCGACCGAGTACCAGCCCATCGGGCGGCCCTTGGCCCGGCTCGGTGGCGCCTGCGCGTAGTAGCTCTCGCGAGGTGGGGCGAACGCACGGGCCGAGGTATGCGGTGCGGCGGCGACTTTCGTCGTCGCTACCTGCCGCGGGGCGGGGTTGTTGCGGACTTGTGCCGATTCGGACGTGATCAATTGCGAGCGTGAACGGCTCCGCCACACGGCCAGCGTCAAACAGACGGCTCCAGCCACGAAAAAGATTGCACCGCCCACGATCACCAACATTCCCTACTCCACCTCCGTGCTCGCCAATAGCACTGGGGGCGAGGCTAACAAGGGGAGTTGCGAGCGCGACAGGGCCATAGGGCCTTATATGTCGGACGAATTGGCGTCGGTTTTGACCGGGCCATTCGCCCAGTGGGCGAGCGGTCCGAACGGGGATATCAGCCGATCCGGTGCTGCCAACCCAGCCGCTCGAGCGGACTCGTCCCCAAGACCCTGAGCTCAGGGTCGTCGACGACGCGACCTAAGCGGATCGGCTCGCGCAAACCCGATTCGTCGAACCGCGCCTCGAGTGCCTGCAAGTCCGACTCGGCGACCGCCAGCAACAGCTCGTAGTCCTCTCCGCCGCCGAGCGCTTCTTCGAAGGTCGCGCCCGACGCCACGGGCACGTCCTCGAGCGAGAACCCGACGCCCGACGCGTCGGCGAGGCGGTGCAGATCGAGCGCCAGCCCGTCGGAGACGTCGATCATGGCGTTGGCGCCGGAGCGCCGAGCGACGTCGCCCTCGGCCAAACGCGCCACGGGCCGGCGATAGGCACGGCGGGCATCTGCCTTCGGATCGGCCGCTCGAAATTCGCGCAACCCCGCCGCCGATCCACCGCAGGGGCCCGTCACCAACACGATGTCCCCCGGCCGGGCTCCCGAACGCGACACCGGCGCGCCCCCGCCGGCGACGGTCCCGAGCACCGTGACCGCGACGACGAGCTGCCCCGCCGCCGACAGGTCTCCGCCCACGACGGGGCATCCGCTCGCCGTCGACGCCTCGGCCACGCCGTCGGTCACGCCCAGAGCGAGCTCGCCGCCGCCACCAATTCGGGCGGCCCCGGATTCGTCCTCGAAACCGACGTCGACATCGACATCGCGGTCGTCGCGTTCTTCGAGGTCGCCCCGGGCCCCCGGCACGCCCAATGCGATCAACGCACCCACAGGCGAAGCACCCATCGCGGCCAGATCGCTCAGGGCCTGCATCAAAGCCTTCCAACCCACGTCAGACGGCGCACAAAACGACAGGTCGAAGTGCACGCCCTCGACCACGCTGTCGACTGACACGACCAGGGATTCCCCGCCGGGAAGAAGGACGACACCGGCGTCGTCCTTCAACCCGAAGAGCTCAAATTCATTTCCGAGGCGCCCCCGAATAGACTGAACCATCTCGTCCTCACTGGCGAGATGCGTGAAACGCCGGGGCTTGGGGGATGCCACGGCATCATGCCTAGCATTGAGCCCCACCAAAATCGGTCGGAAACAAGGAGCTGATCCCCCCGAAATGGCGCCCACGAAGCACGCGAAACTCCTGGCCTGGGTCGATGAGGTCGCGCAGCTGACCACACCGGATCGCATCGTGTGGTGCGACGGGTCGGCCGACGAGTACGACCGCCTCTGTGAGGAGATGGTCGACGCCGGAACGTTCACCAAGCTGTCCGACGCCAAGCGGCCCAACAGCTACTGGGCCCACTCCGACCCCGGTGACGTCGCCCGCGTCGAGGACCGCACGTTCATCTGCAGCGCCAAGGAGATCGACGCCGGCCCGACCAACAACTGGCGCGACCCGGCCGAAATGCGCGCGCAGCTCAAGGGTCTGTTCGGCGGCGCCATGAAGGGCCGCACGATGTACGTCGTCCCCTTCTCCATGGGCCCGCTCGGATCCGACATCGCCCACATCGGTGTGCAGCTCACCGACTCGCCCTACGTGGCGGTGTCGATGAGGATCATGACCCGCATGGGCAACGGCGCGCTCGAGGTCCTGGGCGACGACGGCGAGTTCGTGCCCTGCCTGCACTCGGTCGGCGCCCCGCTCGAGGCCGGCCAACAGGACGTGCCTTGGCCGTGCAACGCCGAGAACAAGTACATCGTGCACTTCCCCGAGACCCGCGAGATCTGGAGCTTCGGTTCGGGCTACGGCGGTAACGCCCTGCTCGGCAAGAAGTGCTTCGCGCTGCGCATCGCCTCGGTCATGGCTCGCGACGCCGGCTGGCTGGCCGAGCACATGCTCATCCTGAAGCTCACGTCCCCCGAGGGAGAGACCCGCTACATCGCCGGTGCCTTCCCTTCGGCCTGCGGCAAGACCAACCTCGCCATGTTGATCCCGACGATCGACGGCTGGAAGGTCGAGACGGTCGGCGACGACATCTGCTGGATGAAGTTCGGCGCCGACGGCCACCTCTACGCCATCAACCCCGAGGCCGGCTTCTTCGGCGTCGCACCCGGCACCAACAGCCACACCAACCCCAACGCCATCCTGACCCTCGACGGCAACTGCATCTTCACCAACACCGCGCTGACCGACGACGGCGACATCTGGTGGGAGGGCATGACGGACGAGAAGCCGGCCCACCTGACCGACTGGAAGGGCAACGACTGGACGCCCGCCTCGGACACGCCCGCCGCGCACCCCAACGCCCGCTTCACCGCACCGGCCGCGCAGGACCCCGCCATCGCCCCCGAGTGGGAGGACCCCAACGGCGTCCCGATCAGCGCCATCCTCTTCGGCGGCCGCCGCGCCGGCGTCGTGCCGCTCGTCTTCCAGTCCCGGGACTGGGAGCACGGCGTGTTCCTCGGCTCGATCATGACGTCCGAGACCACGGCCGCCCAGGCCGGCGCCGTCGGCAACCTCCGCCGCGACCCCTTCGCCATGTTGCCGTTCTGCGGCTACAACATGGCGGACTACTTCGCCCACTGGCTGCGCATCGGCGCGGAAGCACCGGACCGCAACGTCCTGCCGAAGATCTTCTACGTGAACTGGTTCCGCAAGGACGAGAACGGCAAGTTCCTGTGGCCGGGCTACGGCGAGAACTCACGGGTGCTCGAGTGGGTCTTCAACCGCGTCGCCGACAAGGCGCCCGCCGTCGAGACACCGATCGGCTCGGTCCCGACCGTCGAGTCCATCGACATCGACGGCCTCGACGTGTCTCCCGACGACATGGAGGAGCTGCTCCGCGTCGACGACGACGGCTGGCGGGCCGAGGTGCCGCTGATCCGCGAGTACTACGCCAAGTTCGGCGACCGGCTGCCCGCCGCCCTCGCCGCGCAGGTCGACACGCTCGAGAAGCGCCTGGGCTGAGGCCGCAGGCGGCGCAGGCCGAGGTCTGTCACGTGCCGCTGGAGTGGGAGCAGGTCATCGTCGACGCAGTCGACCCCGTCGCGCTCGGCCGGTGGTGGGCGACGGCCCTGGAGTGGGTCGTCGTGAACGACGACCCCGAGGAGTTT
>DATMMN010000199.1:0-7440 GCA_035569675.1 Acidimicrobiales bacterium
CCTCGTTGCCGTCGAAGTCCGGCAGCATCACGTCGAGCATGACGAGGTGGGGGCGGAAGGCCCGCACCTGTTCCAGGGCTTCCGCCCCGGTGCCGGCCACCCCCACTTGATACCCCTCGAACGTCAGCGCGGCAGACAAGAGCTCCGCGATGTTCGGCTCGTCGTCCACGACGAGGATCCGCGCGCCCGACGTCTCGACCGTCACCGCACCCTCACCTCGTCCGGCTCACCCGAGTCCGAATCCGAGGGCCCAGACGACCCCAAGGAACCGTTCGAACGCGACGATCCCGTCGAGGTCCCGCTCGGCGTAGCCGCTGCCCCGCCGCCGCCGGCACCACGCTTCCCCCTGCGACCCACCCGCCGCAGCGGCGCGACCAGCCGTCCCAGGCCCCACCACGTCACCAACGCCAGCGCCTCCACCACGATGAACGAGGACATCTTCGACTCGCCCGCCGCCCTGTCCACGAACGCGATCGGCACCTCCGTGATCGCGGCACCGTGCTGCTTGGAGCGGTACGTCATCTCGATCTGGAAGCCATAGCCCTCGGCCCGGATCCGCTCGAGATCCAACCGCTTCAGGATCGACGCCGTGTAACAGCGGAACCCCGCCGTCGAGTCGCGCACACCCAACCCGAGCACGTTCGAGGCGTACAAGTTGCCGCCCCGCGACAACAGCTCGCGGTGCCACGCCCAGTTCGGGATCGACCCGCCCTCGACATAGCGTGACCCGATGACGACCTCGTAGCCCTCGCTGATCGGCGCGATCAGTCCCGGCAGCGCGGCCGGGTCGTGCGAGAAGTCGCAATCCATTTCGATGAACGCGTCGTACCCCCGCTCGAGACCCCAGCCGAAGCCAGTCCGGTACGCACTCCCCAGCCCGGACTTCTCGTTTCGTCGCAACAGGTGCACGTCGCGATATCGGCCGATCGCCGCCTCGACCAACTCGGCGGTGCCGTCGGGGCTGCCGTCGTCGACGACGAGCACGCCCGCCTCCGGCAGGCACTCGTCGACTCGTTGCAGCATCCGCTCGATGTTCTCCGCCTCGTTGTAGGTCGGGATGACCACCAGTGGCCGCATAGAAGAGTCAGCTTAGGTGAGGCGACCGCCCCGGCTCCCCGCAGCCGTCTGCCGGCAGCCGACCCGCTACCGCCCCCGACCAGGACCTTGTCGATTTGGACGGCCGTTGCGGTCAGCCCGCGGCCTCCATCGGCGCTCCACCCGACACGGTCGCTCGATCAGACACTTCAGAGACCTCAGATGTCGGTCCCCTCGGAGAAGCTCGGCGCGCCGGTGCCCATCAGCTCCTCGGGCGTCACCACTGCGTCGGGCCCCTTGCGCAGCTCTCGAATGACGACCTGGATGGCACCGCCGAAGGGGATGCCGACGAGCGCGCCGACGAAGGAGCCCAGCCCGCCCGCGACGCGGCCACCGAGCGTCGCCCCGACAAGCACGGCAATGAGCACCCAGAAGGGATTGAGCCGCACGGTCCGGCTCATCACGACCGGGTTGAGGACGTGGTTCTCGATCTGTTGGTACGCAAGGAAGACGACGAGCATGACGATCCCGGCCGTCAGCGAGTGGATCACCGCGATGATCACCACCGGCACGCCGGCAATGAGGCCACCGACCAACGGCAACAGATCGACGAGCGCGACGAAGACGCCGAGGAGCAGCGCGAACGGCACCCCGAGGATGGCCAGGGTGACGCCGGAGACCACCCCGGCGACGATCGAGGTCAGGAAGTTGCCGCCCATGTAGCCGGTGATGGAGCGGATCGTCTCGTCGGCCACCCGTGCCAGGCGGGCCGACGTGGTCGGCTTGAAGAGGCCCAGGAAGCCACCCCACAGCCGGGGCGCCTCCAGCATGGTGAAGAAGGTCAATATCGCGATCGTCGTGATGGAGACGAGCGTCGAGAAGGCGGCGGCGCCGACCGAGAGGGCCGTGGCGGGCTTGAGGACCTTGGTGATCTGCGAGGCGATCTTCGAGGAGCTCTCCGACAGGTATTTCTGCAGGTGGAGGCGGTACACCAGGTGGCCCAACCAGCCGTGGCCCTTCTTGGCTTGTCTGACCAGGGTGGGTAGTTGGTCGGCGAAGTGCGTGACCCCTGTCACGAGCGGCGAGACGAACAGGTAGACGAGGCCAATGAGGATCAGCGCGCCGATGAGGAACACCGTGAGGGTGGACCCGCCGTGCGAGAGCCCTCGGTTCTTCAGGAACCGGGTGCCGGGCGTCAGCAACAGCGTGATGAAGAAGGCGACGATCAGGTACAGCACGATCGTCCGGAGCACCCAGATGCCGAGGATCAGGGCGGCGTTCAGGTCCACGAGCCCGATGACGACGGCGACCGTCACCACGATCGTCGCGAGCGGTATCCCCCGCCGATCCGCCGTTCCCGTCAGCTTGGACCGCCACGTGTCGCGGTGCTCCGCGGGCATAGTGGGATCCAGCTTGGCAGGTGGGACCGCCGAAAAGGCGGTTACTCGGGGGATGGACGTGGAAGCATGACGCGGATGGACGACGTCGAGTCGGAGGAACCCGGGGCGCAGCCCGGAGGAGAAGGGTCACCGGCTCCCCGTGCTCCTGCGGTTCTCCCAACCGACTCCCAGGTTTCGACGAACGCCGGCGCGTCCGATCCGCGGCCGAGGGAGCGCCGCCACTGGATGCCGCGCAACGTGAAGATCACGTTGATAATCGTGGTGCTGTTTTTCGTGCTCGAGTACATCCTGCTCCCCGAGCTCGCCAGCGCCCGGCGGGAATTCCATCAGATCGGCCACCTGAACTTCCTGTGGCTCATCCTCGGCCTCATTCTCGAGCTCGGCGCGTTGTTGGCCTACGCCGAGTTGACCCGTACCGTCCTCTCGCCCGGCGCGCCCTCGCGCTTTCGCATCTTCCGCATCAACATGTGGGCGCTCGCCATCAGCCACACCCTTCCGGGCGGCACCGTGCCGGGCACGGCCGCCAGTTATCGGCTGCTGACCGAGTCCAACGTCCCGGGCAGCACCGCCGCCTTCGGGTTGGCGGCCCAGGGCGTCGGCTCCGCTGTCGTCTTGAATCTGATCTTCTGGCTGGCGCTGCTGATCTCCGTCCCGCTGCAGGGCTACAACCCCGCTTACGGCTTCGCCGCCATCTTGGGCGTGCTCTTTTTCGCCATCTTCGCCGGTGTCGTCTATCTCCTCACCCGGGGCGAGCGCCAAGCCTCCCTCTTCGTCAAGCGTGTGGGCGACCGCCTTCCCTTCGTGCGCACCGAGAGCGTGACCTCGTTGGTCCAGAAGACCGCCGACCGCATGAAGATGCTCTCCACCAGCTCCGAGCTCCTGACCCGGGCCGGCATCTGGGCGGCCGCCAACTGGATCCTCGATGCGTCCTCCCTGTGGGTGTTCCTCTTTGCCTTCGGCGCCCACGTGTCGCCCATCGACGTGCTCGTCGCCTACGGCCTCGCCAACATCCTCGCCTTCATCCCGCTGACACCGAGCGGCCTCGGCGTGATCGAGCTGACGATCATCGCCGTGCTGAAAGGCTTCGGGGTGCCGGCCGGAGTCGCCGCGGCAGGCGTGCTCAGTTGGCGGCTGGTGAACTTCTGGTTGCCCATCCCCTTCGGCGGCGCCTCCTATCTGTCGCTGCGAGTCGGGCGCGCTCGCTTGGCCGCTGGGGTCCGCTCCCATCCGAGCAGGGGCAGCGAGGCTTTCTCGTCCTGACGGCCGGCACCACCCCCGACTGAGGTCCCATGCGCGCCAACCGCCCCTCACTGACGGCACGCTGGGTCGCGGCCCGACGCGCCCAACTGGCGCCCACGCGTTCGTCGACGCCGGCGGGCGACCTGAAAGGCGAGCGTGCGCTCTACCGAGACGTGAGCGGCAACGTGACCTTCAACTTCGCCCGGCCGTCCGGCGTGAACCATCGCACGCTGTTCATCGACGGCGAAGTTGCCGGCGCCATCGGCCGCGGCGTCGAACAGGTCGTCATCCTCGGCGCCGGCTATGACGGACGGGCCCTGCGGTTCGGCGGTCCGCCGACCCGCTGGTTCGAGGTCGACTATCCGAGCACTCAGGCCGACAAGCGTCGCCGGCTGGCTGCGTTGGGCATCTCGCCCGTGGGCGTCACCTACGTGCCCGTCGACCTCATGCGAGACGACCTCGAGGCAACCCTCGAGAACGCCGGCCACGACGCCGCCTTGCCAACGCTGTTCCTCGCCGAGGGTCTGGTCCCCTATCTCACGCTCGAGGCAACGGCGAGGATGTTCCAAGCATTGCGGGCGCGGGCGGCGCCCGGCTCTGTCCTCGTGGTCACCTTCTTCGTGTCACCCGAACCGAGCGACCTGCTCAATGCGTGGTACCGCGCCCGGGACGTCTTCTTCCGGGTCATCGGCGAACCGCGTCAGAGCGAATACCGGCCGGACGACCCCGAGAAGCTCTATGTCGTCACCGGCTGGAGAGTCATCCGTTCAAAGATCGGACACGCCAGTCGCGTCGATCGCGCGGCCCGCATGCTCGTCCTGGCGGGTGACCCGGCGTGATCAGGAATTGATCCCGGAGGGGGCGACCGTCCCGCGGCGACGGAACGCAGGGCGCCGCACCGGCGCGCGGAACACCCGCACCCCCGCGCCCACAACCAACCCGATGAACAGCAGGACATAGGAATCCGAAAGCGGGATCAGCCAACCGCGACCGGCGAAGATGATCCCGGGACCGTGCGGTGCCCACCACGGTGGGCCGGCCCAGAACAGCACCGCCACGCCGAGCGCGAGCCACTCCCCGTAGCGCGGCCGGTCGGGCGCGAGCGCCAACCAGGCGATGAGCAGCACCACCCAGATGAAGTGGTGCGACCACGACACCGGGCTCGCCAGCGACTCCGTCGCGGCCACGACGAGAAGCCCGAGCAGCGGTGACGAGCGTCGGTACGCCGCAGCGGCGACGGCCAGACCCACGGCGGCGACGCTCAGAACGATCGCGAACGTGACGGGCGTCGTCACGGTGTGCCCGACCATGCGCTCGAGCGCGCCAAGGACGCCCTGGTTGCCGATCCACGAGAGCATCCCCGCGCGTTGGGGATCGTGGATGTAATGGGTCCAGTAGTCCCACGAAGTCGAGAAGTTGAAGGCCGTAGCGAGGAGTGCGGCGGCACAGAACGTGAGCATCGCCCTGAGGCCGGCGCGGCCCTGGCGAGTGAGCAAGAGGTACGGGATGAAGATGATCGGCGTCACCTTGATGGCGGCGGCCAGCCCGATGAGGACCCCCCGCGGCAGCGGCAGGTCGAGCGTGAGGTCGGCCACGACAATGAGGGCGAGGAGGATGTTGACCTGCCCCAGGAGGAACGTCTGGCGCACCGGGTCGAGCAGCACGACCGGGACGAGCAGCATGAGCGCCCACCACACGATCGTCCGCTTGTCGAGTTGGTCGCACACCGCGCGCAGGCAAACGGCGATCAGCGCGAAGACTGCCGCCAGGTTGAGCAATGAGAACGCAACCTCCGCCACCGCCAAGGGCGCGTGGGCGCCGGGAGCGAAGAGCAATGCAGAGAACGGCGGATAGGTGAACCCGAGCCCGTCCTTCGGCAGCGTGACGGAGAACAAGTTGTTCGCCCACGCGTGCTGGCCGCCCAGCAGGTACGTGCTCAGGTCGATCTGCTGGTGGACGAGGGCAAGGGCGATGACTCCGAGGACCGCCAACGCGCCTGACGTCGCCGGCCAGCCCCAGCCACGACCCCCCGCAATCCCGCGCATGCGCAGAGCCACGTTGCTCGCCATGGCGCTGGATCGTACCGGCGCACTGCGCCGACATGGCACATTCCGGCCAAAGACACCGGCTAGCTGTGCCTTAGGACACCGGGCTGCACCAACCAGGGTTCCGGCCGAAGAGCCCGAGCAACCGCTCTTCGATCGGCGCATCGTCGGACACGGCGTTGTGCCGTTCGATCGCACCCGCCTCTTCCAGCACCTCCCTGTTCGCCAGCGCGCGGTCGTAACCGGATTGGCAGAGCACAGGGTCGAGGGAGACCGTGACCGCCGCGGCGCGGCAGAGGTCCCAGCTGTGGACAAGTACGTCGGTCGCCAGGACGCCTACGAGCAATTCGCGCCCATCGAGGGCTCTGGGAGCCTCCAGCGCTGGGAAGAGCGAAGCGACGATCGCATCCCAACTGTTCACCCGCTCCTCACTCGGCCGGTCAGCCGGCATGACATCGAGCGGCCGCAGCAAGAGCGACTCGTGGAACCCGAAGACGTGGTCGGCCACCTGGCCGGCGTTCCCTTCCTTTGCCGGCGACGCGGCGTCCCAGCGGTCGCCGATGGCACGAAGCCCGACGGCGAAGGCGTCACACGCAGCCCGGTACTCGACGAGCAGTGCGCCCCTGGCTTCGGCGGACACGGCGAGCCGGACGTCAGTCGGCAGACGGCGACAAGGGCGGTCGGGCGTCCCCAGCATCACCGACGACGACGCGCAGCTCGGAATCGCGTTGACGGCGGGTGCGCTCACGGGCGAGTTCCTTGAGGCGATCCTGCGAGCTGACACCGTGTGTGTTGGGCACGCGCCGCCAGCGTCGGTCAGAGCCCAACTCCCAGGCGTTGGTGTCGTCGGCGAACACCAGATCGAGGATCTCGAAGAGGCGCGCCTGGAGTTCGGGGTCGTGCACGGGCACCACGACCTCGATGCGGCGGTCGAGGTTGCGGCCCATGAGGTCCGCGGAGCCGATGAAGATCTTGAGAGGCAGACCCGGTCCGGCCGCCGAGTCGGCGGGCGCACCACCGAAGCGGTAGATCCTCGAATGCTCGAGGAAGCTGCCGACGATGGAACGGACGCGGATGTTCTCGGAGAGCTCGGGGATGCCGGGGCGCAGCCGGCACAGGCCGCGCACGGCGAGGTCGATCTGTACGCCGGCGCCCGAAGCGCGGTAGAGCGCGTCGATCATGGCGGCGTCCGTGAGGCCGTTCACCTTCATGACGATGCGGCCGCCGGGGCCGGCGTCGGCCTGTTCCTCGATCATGGCCATGATGCGCTTGCGGACGGTGACGGGCGACACGAGGATCTCGCGGTAGTCGGCGTGCTTCGAGAAGCCGGTCAGGTAGTTGAACAGCGCGCCGACGTCGGCGCCGATGACGGGGTCCGAGGTGAGGAGGCCGAGGTCCTCGTAGATGCGCGCCGTCTTCGAGTTGTAGTTCCCCGTGCCCACGTGGCAGTAGGGCCGCACCTCGTCGTCCTCACGGCGCAGCACGAGCGCCGTCTTCGAGTGGGTCTTGTAGCCCATGATCCCGTAGACGACATGGACGCCCGTGTCCTCGAGGGCCTTTGCCCACCCGATGTTCGCGGCCTCGTCGAAGCGCGCCTTGAGCTCGACGAGCGCGGCGACCTGCTTGCCGGACTCCGCGGCGCGGATCAGGGACGCGACGATCGGGCTGTCGCCTGAGGTCCGATACAGCGTGTGCTTGATGCCGAGCACGTCGGGGTCGTA
>DATMMN010000200.1:0-15137 GCA_035569675.1 Acidimicrobiales bacterium
CCGCCACCAGCGCGGTCGGTGCCCCGTGCGGGTTCGCGCTGGTGACGAGCAGCACGCCCGTCGCCTGCAACAGGTCGCGCAGGAAATCGTGGTCGGGGATCCTGACTGCGACCTCGTCGCGTCCGGTGAGCCACGCCGGCCGCGCCGAACCGTCGCCGAACCCGAAGGCAAGCGTGAGAGGGCCCGGCCACCAGCGCGCGGCCAGCGCGCTCGCCGCATCCGTCACGTCGACGCCGAGCGCGCGCACCTGGTCCAACGACGCCGCCAGGACGGGCAGGTGCATCCCACCGGGCCGTCCCTTGGCCCGGTAGACGGCCTGCACCGCGTCACCGTGTTCGGGCCGCGCGGCCAGGCCGTAGACCGTGTCGGTCGGCACGACGACAACGCCACCGCGCCGCAAGGTTTCGACTGCGGCCCGCGCACCGTCGTCGTCGGTGAGCACGAGTGGGGCTCGGTCACCGCGTGACGCGGCGGGCACCATCGGCTCTGATGACCTCAGAGCTTCAACGGGCGGATGGCAGCGCCGACGAGCTCAGGGTGTGACTGCCAGTCGACCCCGGGCACGTCGACGTAGAGCTCGATCTCGTTGCCGTCCGGGTCGAGGATGTAGAGGCTGTGCGTGACCGTGTGGTCCGACGTGCCCACCACAGTGGCGCCGGCGTCCTGCACGGCCTTGAGCGCGGCTCGGAGCTCGTCGTCGCTGTCGCCGACCTTGAGGCCGAAGTGGTACATGCCCACGCGGCGGCCCGGCGGGATGGGCGTCGCGTCCGCTCCGACCTCGATGAGCAAGAGCTCGTGGTGGGTGCGACCGGACGAAAAGGCTGCTGCGCCCACCGGCTCCGTGCCGGCTTCGGGCAGGACCTGTCGCCAGCCCAGCACGTCGCGGTAGAAGGCGGCGGAGCGCCGCACGTCGCGTACGTACAGCACCAAGTGGCCGAGCTCGCGGACTGTCATGCGCTCACGCTACCGGTCGCCTCACTCTCCACCGACGCCGCCGCGCGGACCCAGTTCGCCGTGGGCGGCATGCCGGGACCGAGGTGGATCGGCACGTCGAAGGGCTCCGATGTCAGGCCCGCGGCCTCCATCAGCTCGGTGAGCGCGTGGGGGATCGCGGCCGCGATGTCCCACAGGCGCGGCACGGCACGAGCATCCGCCGCCAGTCCCCAGTAGAGGACGCCCATGTAGCTCATGATCGTGATGTTGAGGCCCATGCCGTCCATCACGGGACCGAGCGGGAACATGCCCAGCAGCTGGCTGCCGCCCAGGTACAGCGGGAAGTCGGGACCCGGGACGTTGGAGACAACCATGTTCGCCACCGGCCGATGTCGGTCGGCCAGGCGCATGCCGGTGTAGAGACGCGCCGCCACGGCGAAGACGTTGGGCGTCGCGTGCTCGGCCCAGTTCTGCAGCGTGGAGGCACCCAGCGCCTTGTGCTCCTCCTTGGCGCCCTTGGTGCCCTCGTGGATCACCCGCAACCGCTCGAGCGGGTCGTCCAGCTGGGTCGGCAGCTGGACGAACATGGACGACACCTTGTTGGAGCCCTTGAGCTCGGCGACGTCGGGAGTGACGGAGACCGGCACCACGGAGACCAACGGGATCTCGGGGAGCTCGTCGCCGGCCTGCAGGTAGGTGCGCAGCGCGCCCGTGACCATGGCCAACACCACGTCGTTCACCGTGGTGCCCACCTCGTTCTTCAGCGTCTTGGCATCGGCCAGGCTGGCGGCGGCGAAGGCGACGCGGCGCCTGGCGTGCACGGCGGCGTTGATGGAGGTGCGCGGCGCCGTAAGCGGAAGGGCGCCCTTGGACGTTCCCGGAAGGCCGCGGCGGATGCGCCTGACGCCGAAAATGTTGCGGGTCGTGCGCAGCATCATGCGGCCCATGTCGAACGGGGCGACGAGGTTGGCCATCATGGCCTGGGACATCAGCTCGAGGTTCGACGGGATACGCGAGTCGAGCTGGCGCGCCGTGGACGGCGACTGTTCGTGCGGATCGGGCTCCAGGTCGAAGAGCACGCCGAGGAGCTCTGCCCCCGAGACGCCGTCGATGGTGCTGTGGTGCATCTTCGTGACGAGCGCGATCTTCCCGTCCTCCACGCCCTCGACGATCCACATCTCCCAGAGCGGCCGGTCGCGGTGGAGCTGGCGGCTGATCACGTCGGCCGCGAAGTCGCCGAGCTCGCGCAGGCCACCGGGTGCGGGCAGCGCCGCCCGCCGGAGGTGGTTGTCGATGTCGAACTCGGGGTCGTCCACCCACATCGGAAAGCCGAGGCGCAGCGGGACCTCCACCAGGCGCCGCTGAAACACGGGCGCCAGCGGGATGCGGTCGCTGATCAGCTGGCGCACCCGCCGGAACGAGTAGCCGCCGGGCACGGTCGAGGGGTCGAAGACGGCCGCCATCGCCACGTGCATGTGCATCGTCGGCGTCTCCATATACAGGAAGCTCGCGTCGAGCCCGCTCAGCCGTTCGGGTGTCATGGGTGCTCCTTGCTCCCTACCCCTCGCCCTCTAACCTCGCACTTAGTTGGTCGTCGGGGCAACTGGGAATGCCCTCCCACCAGGGCGGAGGGCGCGTCTCCGGCCGTTCGGGCGATGATGGAGGGGTGCCGTACGCCTATTTGGCCGTCACCGTCGTCGGGGCCCTCGCCGTCTTGCTCTCCTATCGGCCCATACGCCGAGAGCCCCTGACCATCGTCAGCTTCGCCTTGGCCAGCTGGACGAGCGAGCTGGCCCTGCAGAACATCGTCTGGCAGGTGATCGCCACAGCCCTCTTCATCGAGTTCGGCGCCCTCAATGCCTGGGCTGGGTGGCTCGGGTTGGCCATCGCCCTGTCCAGCTGGGTCGGACTGGTCGGCCTGGGAGTCTCGGGCCTCCGGGCCGCCGACGTCACCGCCGCCGCGCTGGCCGAGGTGCGCAGCGACGGCTTCCCGGTCCCGACCCAGCCCACCCCGGCGGTGTGGGGCCGCTGGTGGCGCGTCACCCGGGCCATCCCCATGAAGTCACGCGCCGTTCAAGTCACGCACAACGTGGACTACTGGGGGGACGGGCGCCCGCGCCACCGCCTCGACGTCTACCGGTCCCGCCTCGTCCTGCGCGAAAAGGCGCCGGTCATGGTCTACGTCCACGGCGGCGGATGGGTCATCGGCGACAAGCGTGAGCAGGGCAAGCCGATGATGTTCGAGCTGGTGGCCCGGGGCTGGGTCTGCGTCGCCATCAACTACCGGCTCAGCCCCAAAGGCACCTGGCCCGACCACATCGTCGACGTCAAGCGAGCCCTCGCCTGGGTCAAGGAAAACGTTGCCGAATACGGCGGCGACCCCGGCTTCATCGCCATCAGCGGGGGCTCCGCCGGGGGACACCTCTGTGCCCTGGCGGCGCTGACCGCCGGGGACCCTTCCTTCCAGCCCGGCTTCGAGGACGCCGACACCTCGGTGCAGGCCTGTGTCCCGTTCTACGGCGTCATGGACCTGACGTCGTCGCCCGAAGGCTCGGCCATCTTCGGTCCCGGGCTGGTCCAGATGCTCGAGAAAACCGTCATGAAGGTCAAGGAGGCCGACCACCCCGAGGTGTTCCGCGCCGCGTCACCGACCTACAGGGTCCACGCCGGCGCACCGCCGTTCTTCGTGCTGCAAGGTGAGAACGACACCCTCGTCCCGGTCGAGACGGCACGGACATTCGTCCAGCGTCTGCGGGCGGTGTCCGGTTCGCCTGTCGCCTATGCCGAGTTGCCCCTGGCCCAGCACGCCTTCGACGTGGTGGCCTCCTTGCGGTGCCTGGCGACGACCTCGGCCGTCGGTGATTTCCTCGAGGCCGCCCGTGCCGCCCGCGCCGCCCCTGCGGCGCCTCGTTCCCCCACCATCGATGTGACCGCCACCCGAAATGTTTCTGACATAAGGTCCCAACCGGGAATCTGACTGGGCGTCAGATCGGGCCCGGGGCAGCCGACGGAGACCGAGTAGGAGAAGGGGTGGCAGTGGGGAACAGCAAGGACGTGGGGACGCGACGCGCAGCGTCGGACCGGGCCGGACGGGCCTTCCGGGCGCTGGCCGGCGGATCGGTGCTGGCCGGATCGCTCGTGGTCGGCACCGGGGCGCTCTCGGACCCGGCCGGCGCGCAGCCGGCCTCGTCGTCGCCCGGCGTCACGGCGAACTCCATCACCGTGGGGTCCATCAGCGACATCTCTGCGCCGATCGCGGGCCTGTTCGAGGGCGCCAAGGTCGGTACCCAGGCCTACTTCGCGATGATCAACAGCGAAGGCGGAGTGAACGGCCGCAAGCTGATGGTGAACGGAATGGACAGTGCCTTCTCCTCCGGCACGGTCGCCAACGAGGCCCAGAACATCGCCGCCAACGACTTCGCCATCGTGGGCGGCTTCTCGCTGCTCGACGGCGGCGAGCAGTCCGCCATCGACGCGAACCATGTGCCGATGATCACCCAGACGCTGGACCCGAAGCTCGACTTGGACCCCAACGTCTATGCGCCGATTCCGCTGGTCAACGGCGGCGAGGCCGTGGGTCCGTTCAAGTGGCTCAAGAGCAAGTACCCCCAGGCCGTCAAGTCTGTGGGGTACATCGGCTCGAACTCCGCGGCCACCGCCGTGACGGCGGAGCACACGTTCCACACCCTGACCAACAGCCTTGGCTACAACTGGGTCTACGACCGCGACGCCAGCTTCACGGAGACCTCGTTCCTGCCCGACATGATCAAGATGAAGAACTCGGGCGTGAAATTGATCATGGAGCTCACCCAACAAGGCGCGTACATCTCCACCATGGCCCAGGAGAACAAGCAGGAGGGTCTCAACGCTGTGTTCTTCACCGGCGCCTCGGCATACGAGGCCGGGTTCAACCCCGGCTCGGCCGGCAACGGGTCGCTCTTGACCACGGTCACCGCGCTGTACATGGGGGAGGACGCCAAGGTGATCCCGGCCGTGGGCACCTTCGACAAGTGGGCCAAGAAGGTCGACCCGCAGACGCAGCTCGACCTCTACACGCTGTACGGGTGGATCAGTGCCGAGCTCTTCGTCCAGGCGCTCAAGGGTGCGGGCGCCAACCCGACGCGGGCCAGCCTGGACGCGCAGCTGAACAAGGTCACGTCCTACAACGCCGGCGGCCTGATCGCGAATCAGGACCCCGCTCAGAAGATCCCCGGGCAGTGCTGGATTGCGGCGGAATACAACAACGCGACGTGGCACCGCATCGCGCCCGACCCCAAGGCGGGCTTCGTGTGCAGTCCCGGGGGCTTCTACCCGAGCAATTACAAGGGCATCTCGCGCTAGCCCGCCCGACTCGTACCGCCGTGGTGCTGGAGTGATGGGCACACAGCCGTCGTGAACGAGTTCGTCAGCTTCGTCATCGCCGGGTTGGTCACGGGGTCGATCTATGCGGTGACCGCGAGTGGCCTGGTGGTCACGTACAAGTCCACGGGGGTCTTCAACTTCGCCCACGGCGCGGTGGGCATGGTGATGGCCTACCTGTACTGGCAACTGTGGCAGGGCTGGGGTTGGAACCCGGTGCTGTCCCTCGTGATCGTGCTCTTCGTCGTCGCTCCGGTCTTCGCGCTCTTGGTGGAGCGCGTGCTCATGCGGCCGCTCTACGGCTCGGCGCTCAGCACGATGATCGTGGTGACACTCGGCCTGTTCTTGGTGCTCTACGGGCTGGTCTCGACCATCTGGGACCAGACGATCACCCGGAACCTGCCGCAATGGTTCCTGGGCGATCAGGTCACCATCTTCGGGGTCACGCTCACCTACGAGGACCTGATCACCATCGGGTGCGCGGTCGTCGTCGCGCTCGCTTTGTGGGCGCTCTTCAAGTTGACGCGCGTCGGCGTCTCCATGCGGGCGGTGGTCGACGATCCCAGCCTGGCCTCGCTCACCGGGGCCCGCACCAACCGGATCGCCGGCTTCGCCTGGATGGTCGGCTTCATGCTCGCCGGACTGGCGGGGATCCTCCTGGCACCGGGGTCCGGCATGAGCATCGCCATCCTGTCCGAGCTGGTGATCTTCGGCTACGCCGCCGCCATCGTCGGACGCTTGAGCAGCCTGCCCTACACCTTCCTGGGAGCGATGATCCTCGGCGTCGGCGAGTCCTTGTCCGTGGGGTACGTGCCGGCCAGCTACCTGAACTACGTCACCGCGATCCTGCCGATGGGGCTGTTGATCGTCGCGCTGCTCTTGTTGCCCCAGTCCAAGCTGACCGTGGGACGCGTGGTCCGGCTGCGGCCCCCCAAACCGGCGAGCCTGCGTTCCACGCTGATCGGTGGCGCCCTGCTCGTCGCCGTCACCCTTCTGGTCGGCGCGTTCGTCACGGGGAACAACCTGTCCACCCTCGGGCTGGCCCTGACCATCGGGCTCGGTGCGCTGTCACTCGTCCTGTTGTCGGGCTACGGGGGACAGGTGTGGCTGTGCCAGTTCACGTTCATGGGGTTGGGTGCCTGGGCGATGACCAAAGTCGGCGGAGGCGATTCGGTCCTCGGCCTGCTGGCTGCCATCGGGCTGTGCGCCGCCGCCGGGGGGATCCTCGCCCTTCCCGCGATCCGGCTGCGCGCGCTCTACATGGCGTTGGCCACGCTGGCCTTCGCCGTCCTGATGGACCAGCTCTTCTTCACGAACCCGTCCATCCTCCCGAGCGGCTCGATGACCGTGGGACGCCCCGACATCTTCGGGATGCACTTCACCACCGACCGGGCGTTCATGGTGCTCGTTGCCATCGTCTTCGCGCTCTGCCTCATCGGGGTGGGCGCACTGCGCCGGGGCCCGTTCGGGCGGCGCCTCGTGGCGATGAGCGACAGCCAGGCGGCCTGCGCCACCGTCGGGATGAACATCATCCGGACCAGGCTCGTGGCGTTCGTGATCGCGGGCGGCCTCGCCGGGCTCGCGGGCGCGCTCTACGGCGGTATGTCACGGATCGTCTCCTTCTCACAGTTCAGTTTCGTCAACAGCCTCGTGCTGTTCGTCGCCGTCGCCCTTGCCGGTATCACCGTGCTCAGCGGTGCGGTGCAGGCGGGCCTCGGCGTGGCCCTCCTGCCGCTCATCGCCACCCACATCCCGTCCTTCTCCGGGTTCACCTATGTCCTCTTCGGAGTCGGCATCATCGCGGTGGGTCGCAATCCATACGGGCTCGGCCTGGTCTACGCGCGGCTGGGTGAGTGGCGAGATGCACGTCGGGCCGGCGCGCAGACGGGGAGCGGCGTGCCGGGGAGCCCCCCTTCGGGAATTCCGGGCGGTCTGTTACGGCCGGAGGTGGGTTCCGTTGGCTGAGACGGACGGCTCGGTGCTGACGGTCAAGGACGTCTCGGTGCGCTTCGGCGGTCTACAGGCGCTCGATGGCGTCACGCTCGACGTCGCGCCGGGCGAGGTCCACGGGTTGATCGGGCCGAACGGTGCCGGAAAGACGACATTGTTCAACGTCGTCACCGGCCTCCAGCGCCCGACGAACGGAAGCGTCCTCCTGCGCGAGCAGGACGTGACCGGCTACCGGCCCCACGTCCGGGCCCGTCTCGGCCTGGGACGCACGTTCCAGCGCCTCGAGCTGTTCGGCACGTTGTCCGCGCGCGACAACGTGCAGATGGCGGCGGAGGTCCAGCAGCACAAGCTCAAGGGTGGGAGAACCCCGGCCGAGGAAGCGGAATACCAGCTGGCGCGGGTCGGGATCCTCCATGTGGCCGACGAGCCGAGTGACTCTCTGCCGACGGGGCTCGCCCGCCTCGTCGAGATGGCGCGCGCCCTTGCCACTTCACCGTCGGTCCTGCTCCTCGACGAGCCCAGTTCGGGCCTCAACGCAGAGGAGACGCGCAGCGTCGGCGAGGTTCTCCAGCAGCTGGCCTCTGAGGGCATGGGGGTCCTCCTGGTCGAGCACGACATGACCCTCGTGATGTCGATCTGCACCCGGGTCGACGTGCTCGACAACGGATCGGTCATCGCGCACGGCGATCCCGCCGCGGTCCAGGCCGACCGCGCCGTCCAGGAGGCCTATCTGGGCGGCGAGACGAAAGCGGCGACGCCCCCGACGATCCCTGTCCGTACGGCGGAGGGTTCTGGTGAGGACGCCCCGGCTGAAAGCCGGCCTCTTTCCTCCGACTCGGCGCCCCTCGCCCTCTCGGCGGTCGACGTCCGAGCCGGATACGGCCGCATCGAGGTGCTGCACGGAATCTCGCTCCAGGTGCGATCCGGCACCTCGATGGCGTTGCTCGGTCCGAACGGCGCCGGGAAGACGACGCTGCTCAACGCGATATCGGGACAGATCCCACTGACAGCCGGCACCGTCGAGGTGTCCGGCCGTCCTCTCAAGAGGAACGCGACAGAGCAACTGGCGCGGTCGGGCGTGTGCATGATCCCCGAGGGCCGATCCATCTTTCCGAATCTGACGGTTTCGGAGAACCTCCTCATGTACACGTTCCGCCAGGCCGGGCTCAAGAGCGCGAAGGTGGAAGAGCAGGCCTTCGAGCGCTTCCCCCCGTTGGCGGACCGCCGCAAGCAACTCGCGGGCACATTGTCGGGCGGCGAGCAGCGGATGCTGGCCCTGGCCCGGGCCTTGACGACCGAACCGCAGATCCTTCTCCTCGACGAGCTCTCCATGGGCTTGGCGCCGATCATCGTCGACCAGCTCTACGAAATCGTCGGACAGCTGGTCGCATCGGAGGGGCTGACCATCGTGATGGTGGAGCAATTCGTCCAGACGGCGCTGTCCATAGCGGACGAAGCGGCGATCATGGTCAACGGATCATTGGTCAAGCAGGGAAAGCCTGCCGACATCCGATCCGAAGTGGTCGGCGCCTATCTGGGCTCCGAGACGCTCGCCTAGAGCTGTCGCTCAGGCCTCGTCGGCGAGCACCACGTCGACCCGGAGGTCTTCGCTTTCTTCATCCTCCTGCGTCACGAAGTCGTCCACGCCGCCGGCATCGACAATGTCGCCCCGCGCCGCCTCGACGTCGAGCAGGAGCGCCCGGGGCGCCGTCACGGTGAGGGTTGCCACGCGGGCGCGCATGGAGCGCTTTTGCGAGGTCTTCTCGCGTCGGATGGCGCCGAGCACCTTGGCCGCCACGTCGAGCACCCCGGGCTCGGCCCCCGCGTGCGGCCCGATCTCGGCCACTGTCGGCCAAGTCGCCCGGTGCACCGAGCCCACCTGCCACCAGCTCCACACCTCCTCGGTGACGAACGGAAGGAAGGGTGCGAAGAGCCGGTGCAGGGTTGACAGCGCCAGGGCGAGGGTGGCCCGCGCCGAATCGGCCTCGTGCGGCGTTCTCTCGCCGTAGGCGCGCGCCTTGACCAACTCGACGTAGTCGTCGCAGAACGACCAGAAGAAGCCCTCCGTCAGCTCGAGTCCCCGGGCGTAGTCGAAGCCCTCGTGCGCCGCGGTGGCCCCGTCGATGAGTTCTGCCAGTTCGGCGAGCAGCGCGACGTCGAGGGCGTCGTGCACCGCGTCGAGGCCAAGGACCGGCCCTTCACCGAGAACGCCGAGTGCGAATTTTGACGCGTTGAGGATCTTGATGGCCAGGCGCCGGCCGATCTTCATGACCCCTTCGTCGAGCGCGGTGTCAGTCCCGGGCCGGCCGTTGCAGGCCCAGTAGCGCACCGCGTCGGACCCGTACTGCTCGAGCAGGCTCATGGGCGTGACGACGTTGCCCTTCGACTTGGACATCTTTTTGCGGTCCGGATCGAGGATCCACCCGTTGATGGTGGTGTGCTTCCACGGCACCTCGTCGTGTTCGAGGTGCGACCGCAACAGGGTGGCGAAGAGCCAGGTGCGGATGATCTCGGGGCCTTGAGGCCGCAGGTCCATCGGGAAGGTGGCGGCGAAGAGGTCCGGGTCGTCCTCCCAACCGCAGACGATCTGGGGAGTAACGGACGAGGTGGCCCAGGTGTCCATGATGTCGGGGTCGCCGACGAAGCCGCCTGGCTTGCCCCGCTGGTCCTGGGTGTAGCCCTCGGGCACGTCGGTCGTCGGGTCGACGGGCAGTCGCGCCTCGTCCGGTACGAGCGGCGCGTCGTGGTCGGGCTCGCCGTCGGGCCCGAGCGGGTACCACAGCGGTATCGGCACGCCGAAGAAGCGCTGGCGGCTGACCAGCCAGTCGCCGTTGAGCCCGTTCACCCAGTCGTCGTAGCGAACCTTCATGTACGGCGGGTGCCAGTCGAGTTCGTTGGCACGCTCGAGGAGCCGCCGCCGGAGGGCGTCGTCTCGTCCGCCGTTGCGGATGAACCACTGACGGCTCGTCACGATCTCGAGGGGCCGGTCGCCCCTCTCGTAGAACTTCACCGGATGGGTGATGGGGCGTGGATCGCCGATCATTTCCCCCGCGGCGGCCAGCATCTCGACCATGGCCTTCTGCGCCTGCTTCACGGTGCGCCCGGCGATGGCGCGCCAGGCCTCGCCGTCGGGCACGCCGGGAGGCGGTGTCTCGGCGATGCGCCCGTTGCGCTGGATGATCGAGCGCGTGGGCAGGTTCAGCTCGCGCCACCAGGTGACGTCGGTGACGTCGCCGAACGTGCAGATCATCGCGATGCCCGACCCCTTGTCGGGTTCGGCCAGGTGGTGGGCGAGGACAGGCACTTCGACACCGAAGAGCGGCGTGTGCACCGTGGTCCCGAATCGCGCCTTGTAGCGCTCGTCATCGGGATGGGCGACGAGTGCCACGCAGGCGGCCACGAGCTCGGGGCGGGTCGTCTCGATCTCGATGTCGTCGAAGCGCAGGCGGTGATACGCACCCTGCTGCTCCTTGTCCTCCATCTCGGCCTGGGCGACCGCGGTCTGGAAGTCGACGTCCCACATGGTGGGCGCCTCGGAGGAGTACGCCTCGCCCCGGCCCAAGTTGCGGAGAAACATCCGTTGGCTCGTGCGCCGGGCCCGGTCGCCGATGGTGGCGTACGTCCGTTGCCAGTCGACCGACAACCCCACGCGCCGCCACAGCTCTTCGAAAGCCTGTTCGTCCTCGGCGGTGAGCCGCTCGCAGAGCTCGATGAAGTTGGGCCGGCTGACCGGGATGTCGTCCTTGCCGGGCTCGTCGGGCAGCCGGAAATCGGGGTCGTAAGGGAGCGACGGATCGCAGGTCACGCCGAAGTAGGTCTGGACACGGCGCTCCGTCGGCAGGCCGTTGTCGTCCCACCCCATCGGGTAGAAGAGGTTCCACCCCCGCATGCGGCGGTACCGGGCGATGGCGTCGGTCTGCACGTAGCCGAAGACCGACCCCATGTGCAGTGACCCCGACACCGTCGGCGGTGGCGTGTCGACGGAGAAGACGTCCGGCCGCGTGGTGACCGGATCGAAGCGGTAGGTGCCGTCGTGCTCCCAGGCCGGGGCCCAGCGCTCCTCGAGGCCGTCGAGGGAAGGCTTGTCGGGGACGCGGGACGAGCCGTTCGGAGGGTTCGACATGATCGGGTTACCGTACCTGGATGCTGCACCTGCACGACACCGCCACGGGCACGGTCAGGCCCTTCGAGCAGCGCTCCCGAGGGCACGTGTCCATGTACGTCTGCGGCCCGACCGTCTACGACCTCCCGCACATCGGGCACGGCCGCTACAACCTCGTCTTCGACATCCTGCGCCGGTACCTCCTCTTCAACGGGCAGGCCGTGCAGTACGTCTCGAACATCACCGACGTCGACGACAACATCATCAAGCGGGCGAACGAGCAGGGGCGAAGTGAGCCTGAGGTGGCGCACGAGTTCGAGGAGCGGTGGTGGGAGGCGATGGACGGGCTCGACGTGCTGCGGCCCGACGACACCCCCCACGCCACCGCCTACATCTCCGACATGGTCGCCCTGGTCGCCGACCTGCTGGCGCGCGGGATCGCCTACGAGACGTCCGACGGCGTCTACCTCGACGTCAGCCAGGTCGACGGGTACGGGCTCCTCGCGCGTCAGAGTCTCGACTCACTGCGGGCGGGAGCCCGGGTGGAGGAGAACGAGGAGAAGCGCTCGCCGCTCGACTTCGCCGTGTGGAAGAAGGCGAAGGCGGGCGAGCCGTCGTGGAAGGCGCCGTGGGGGGCCGGAAGGCCGGGCTGGCACACCGAGTGCGTGGTGATGTCGCTCGATTTGTTGGGCGACGGCTTCGATCTTCATGGTGGTGGCCGCGACCTGGCCTTTCCCCACCACGAGAACGAGAGGGCCCAGGCCGTGGCGGAGGGGCGCCCGTTCGCCCGCCACTGGGTGCACAACGGCTGGGTCGAGGTCGAGGGGACCAAGATGTCCAAGTCCCTCGGCAACTTCACCTCGTTGACGGACTTGCTCAGCCGCGTCGACGGTCGCGCCTACCGGCTGCTGGTGCTGCGAGCGCACTACCGCTCGCCGATCGAGGTGACCCCGGACACCATTGCCGACGCCCAGAAGGGACTGGAGCGACTCGACGGCTTGGCGCGGCGATTTGGGGTGGGCGGGATCCTCGAGCAGACGCCCGATGGCTATGTCGTCGAGGGGGTGGCGCCGGCGGTCGGCCTCGACCCCGGCTCGCTGGCTGGGTTCAGAGAGCTGATGGACAGCGATCTCGATACGCCCGCCGCGTTGGCGGGCATTTTCGAACACGTGACCGATGCCAACTCGTTGGCAGACGCGGGCGATCAAGAGGACGCGGCGAAGCTGGCGCGCACCGCGGCGGTGTTGTTGGCGGCGTTGGGCGTGTCCCTCCGGGACGAGTCCGGCGAGATCGACGAGGCCGCCGCCGAGTTGGTGGCTGCACGCGACGAGGCGCGCCGGGCCAAGGATTTCGCCCGCGCCGATACGTTGCGCGACGAGCTGGTCGCCCTGGGCTGGACCGTGGAGGACACGCCGTCGGGGACCGCGATCCGGCGTTAGAGGCGGCGCGCCGGGCCCCGGAAAGCCCAGGCCAGAGACGAGAAAATGCCAGTGCCTAGACCGTGACCGCTCGGCAGGTTACTGTGTAGTAACAAGGAGCCGGGGTGACGGCAGCGCCTGTACGGCGCGGAGTCCGTCGTCGTCCGAGGTTCCTCCATCGCCGACAGTGACCGGCATCGGGCCGGATCCGCCAAGGAGGACGCAGGCCATGCCCGACTACTCGCTCGACCTGAACGAGGACCAGATCCAGATCACCAAGTGGGTGCACGACTTCGCGGAGAACGTGGTGCGCCCCGCCGGACCCGAGTGGGACGAGCGCGAAGAGACGCCGTGGCCCATTATCGAGGAGGCGGCCAAGATCGGCCTGTACTCCTTCGATTTCATCGCGCAGGCGTTTTCCGACCCGACCGGTCTCATGATGTGCCTCGTGAACGAGGAGATGAGCTGGGGTGACGCCGGCATCGCGCTGGCCATCTTCGGCTCGACGCTGGCGGTGGCGGGGATCTTCGCCAACGGCACGCCCGAGCAAATCGGCGAGTGGATACCGCAGTGTTTCGGGACGCCCGAGGACATCAAGCTGGCGGCGTTCGGCGTGTCCGAGCCGGACGCGGGCTCCGACGTTTCCTCGTTGAAGTCGCGTGCCGTCTACGACGAGGCGAAGGACGAGTGGGTGCTCAACGGCACCAAGACGTGGATTACGAACGGCGGCATCGCGAACACACACGTGCTGGTGCTCTCCGTCGACCCAGCGCTGGGGTCGCGTGGGCAGGCGAGCTTCGTCGTACCCGAGGGGACGAAGGGGATCTCGCAGGGGCAGAAGTTCAAGAAGATGGGCATCCGCGCCTCGCACACCGCCGAGGTCATCCTCGACGACTGCCGGGTGCCCGGTCGCTGCCTGCTCGGCGGCAAGGAGAAGCTCGACGAGCGCCTGGCCCGTGCGAAGGAAGGGAAGAAGACCTCGACCCAGGCGGCGATGGCGACGTTCGAGGCGTCACGCCCCATCGTGGGCGCGCAGGCGGTCGGAATCGCCCGTGCCGCCTACGAGTATTCGTTGGACTACGCCAAGGAGCGCAGGCAGTTCGGCCGGGCCATCATCGAGAACCAGGCCATCGCGTTCAAGCTGGCCGACATGAAGATGCACACCGACGCGGCACGGTTGCTGGTGCATCGTGCGGCGAACATGGCGTCGACGGGCAAGAAGTTCGAGAACGGCGAGGGCTCGATGTCGAAGCTCTACGCCGGTGAGAACGCCGTGTGGGTGACCGAGCAGGCGATCCAGATCCTGGGCGGCTACGGCTACGTGCGCGAGAACCCGGTCGAGCAGTGGCACCGCGACTCGAAGATCTACACGATCTTCGAGGGGACCTCAGAGGTGCAGCGCCTCGTGATCAGCCGGGCGATCTCGGGGATCCACATCAACTGATCCGCAAGGAAGCACAGGCTGCTCAGCTTCAGTTGGAGCGCCTGCTTCGGCGTGGAACCTCAGGTGACGGCAGGCGTCATGTCAATGCGCGACAAGATGCGTTCGGCGGCACTGCCAAGTCGTCGCAGTTGCTCCGCCGACAAGACGTCGATGACGAGGGAGCGGACGTGGGCGACGTGGGCCGGAGCGGCCGCTTCGATTGTCCGGAAGCCTTCGTCGGTGAGGATCGCGTTCGTGAATCTCCCGTCGGAAGGATCGGCCTCACGGCGGACCAAGTCTCGATCCTCGAGTCGTTTGACGACGCGAGAAAGGCGGGACAGTGACGCGTTGGTGAATAGCGCCATGGAGCTCATCCTCATCATGCGTTGCGGGCTCTGGGATAGGCACGCGAGAACCTGATATTCGACCGTGGCCAGACCTGCATCGTGTTGGAGCTGTTGATCGATCGACCAGGGAAGCCAGGTGATGAGTCTCACCAGCGAGAGCCAAGAGCCCAGCTCTTCGGGCGTGAGCCATCTGACTGATGTCTGCTCAGTGTCGTTATCGACGGATTCGGTCACGGCTTGATGGTACCAACTTCATTACCACCTCAAGTGAACTCGCAAAGTCGGTCGTACAAAAGTCCTGTTCTAAAGGCTGCCGTAGCGGTGCCGGGGGTCGGCGTAGGGCAGTATTACTTGACACAGAAAGTCATCGGTCATACATTGCGCTAGCGAGGGAAAGTCATAGGCGTTCGCGCAGACGGAGCATCTGATGACCACATTGATGACGTTGGAGCACGGGGACGAACACGCGACCGCTGTCGATGAGGCCAACCACGACCGTCGGTGGTGGATCCTCGGGGTGCTGGGCATCGCCCAGCTGATGGTCATTCTCGACGGCACCATCGTGAACATCGCCCTGCCGTCGGCTCAGCACGATCTGCACTTTT